>CASGDY010000008.1 GCA_949300355.1 uncultured Brachyspira sp. | reverse complement strand
TAAAAGATAAATCAAGAGAAGTAAATATCAATCTTATAAAGTATATATATTCAGAATATTTGTCTTTAAAGAAAACTATTAAAAAATTAGAAAAAATTGATAATATGGTTAATTTGCTTGATTTAAAATCATTTGTGAATTTTACTAAGGAAATTTATTTAAAAAATCAAGATGAAGTTATCACTGCTTTTGTTTATGCTATGTATGGAGGAGATGAAGCTTTAAAGAAAATATCAGAATTAATGAATACTATTGAATCAAAAAATCTACTTACAATGATAAGCTTCAATATAGAAAGCAGATATGCTCAGAGTTTATTATATAAAATATATCTAAATTCAACTAAAAGTTCAATTCGTAAAGAAGCAGTAGAAATGATTAATGAGTTACTTGAAAAAATTAATATGGGTTATACTGAATTTAGATTAAGATGTATGCCTAATTTGGGATTTAATTCTAAAGGTGAAAAAGAATTAAATAAAGATTATAAATTAATTGTTAATAATGATTATACTTTAAGTTTATTCGATATAAAAAATAATAAAGAATTAAAAAAAGTACCTCAAAATCTTGATAAAAAGTTAAAAGATAAAATAAAAGAATTAGGTAAAGAAGCAGATAAGTTTATTAATCATAGCTCACATATTTTAAGTATTATGTTAATAGACGGTGATATATTGAGTTATGACTTGTTTAAAGAAGTTTTTATTGATAACTATTTAATGAATAAATTTGGTTCTGGTTTAATATGGAACTTGTATGATAAAGATAAAAACTTTATAACAACTTTTAGATATACAAACGATGGAAACTATTTAAATACAGAAAATGAAAAAATAAAAATTAATGCTGATAATTTCATGAGTTTGGCAACTCCTATAGAAATGGACAATGAAACTATAGATAAATGGAGAAAACAGCTTGAAGATTCTCAATTATCACAGGCTATAAATCAATTAACACAAATAAAATTAAATAAAGATAATTTGAAAAAAGAAATAAAGAAAATAAAAAATATAGATACAAGCTATGGAGCTTTTAAATTCTTTGCTCAAAAATATGATATGCATACCAATGATGTATTAGGAGATAATGACACTATAACATATACATTCACAGCAAATGACGGAGATATTTTTGCTATGTCTGCAAAAGTTGATGAGGATGTAGAATATGATGATTTAATAAATATTAGTATTGATTTCAAAAAAGCTGAAAATAAAAAAGATATAAGCAAGAGATTTATTTATACATTTTTAGTGTTTATAATTTTGGATTTCAGACTAACTGATTTATTTTGACAAACTTAATAATTTTCAGTATAATATATTTATGAGTAATACTTTAAATACTAAAGAATATTTCAATCCTTTGAATGATTATTTTATACGATACCTTTTTACTGATAAGGGAAGCAGTGAGTGTATACTTTTAGATTTTATTAATTCTATAATGCTCAATGCTAATATGAAAACTTTTCGTTCTGTGTAAATTCTTACTCCTTCGCCGAAGGCGGGCAGTCGCCTTAATTTAAAAAAGAATAGAAATTTAAAAGAAACCATAGTTGACGTAAAGTGCATCACACAGAATGGGGCAGTAGTTATAATAGAAATACAATTACAAGGAAATTCAAGATTTCCTGAAAGAATACTTTATTATTGGGCTGCTAATTACAGCAAACTATTAAAACATGGTGAAAGATATGATGAACTTACTCCTGTTATAAGTATTAATCTATTAAATTTCAATTTAGATAAAACTAAAAATATACATTCCTGTTATATGCTTTATGAAATGAATAATAAAAAACTTCTTACGGATCATTTACAAATACATATAATAGAGTTAAAAAAATTCAAGAAAAACATATTAACTAAAGATTTAAATTGTTGGTTAAAAATGTTTACAAGTAAAAATTTGGAGGCTTCTATGTCTGAAATAGTAAAAGAAAAAACTATAATGGAAGAAGTACAGAAAAAATATAATAATTTTGTGAAAAGTAAATTAATGATGATGGAGTATGAAAAAAAAGAAGCATACTTATATGGTAATCAAATAATGCTTGATGAAGAAAGAAGATTAGGTAGAGAAGAAGGTAGAGAAGAAGGAGAAAAAAATAAAGCCATTTCTATAGCTAAAAGTTTAAAAAAGTCAGGCTTGGATGCAAAATTTATAAGTGATAATACAGGATTAAGTATAGAAGAAATAAATAAATTATAATAAAGCTTTTCTGAATCTGATATTACTAAAAATATATGAATTATTAATTAATATTGATAATAAGTTATTTATAATATAATAAATTTTCATTTTTTATAATTATGTAAATTCTATATTAGGAAAAAATTATGAAAAAATATAAACCAGAAACCAAAACAGAATTAAAAAAAACTAGTATTTACTGACGGTATAAAACTTCATGATGTTGATACAAGTCTTATCACAGATATGAGTAAACTTTTTTATGAAAGTAAAAGAAAAGATTTTGAAGGCATAGAAGATTGGGACGTTTCTAATGTTACTAATATGGATATGATGTTTGCTTATATGGGATATAATGCAATGGTAAGATACTCAAATATAGATTTTGATCATGATTTAAGTAATTGGAATGTATCCAAAGTGAAAAGTATGAATAATATGTTCGCTTATTGTTCTAATTTTGATCAGCCTTTGGATAATTGGGACGTATCTAATGTTGAAGATATGAGATTTATGTTTTGCGGTGCCAAAGAGTTTAATCAGCCTTTAAATAGCTGGAACACATCGAAAGTGAAAAATATGAGAGGCATGTTTGAGGAATGTGAATTTTTTAATCAGCCTTTGGATAAATGGGATACTTCTAATGTTGAAGATATGTCTAATATGTTTATTAGGGCAAAAAGATTTAATCAGCCTTTAAATACTTGGAATACATCTAAAGTTAAAGATTTATCAAGTATGTTTGCATATTGTGATGCTTTTAATCAGAATATTAATGATTGGGATGTTTCTAATGTTACGAATATGGATTCTTTGTTTAGGCAATGCGACAAATTAAATCAGCCTTTTGATAAATGGGACACTTCTAATGTTGTAAATATGGAAAAGACATTTTTCTCATGTACTAAATTTAATCAGCCTTTAAATACTTGGAATGTGTCTAATGTAGAAAATATGGATATGATGTTTTATATGGCTCAAAGCTTTAATCAGCCTCTTGATAAATGGAATACAGAAAAAGTAATAACTGCAGTTGGACTATTTAGATTTGCTTATAAGTATGATTGTTATGAGTCTTTAGAACATTGGAATTTAGATAATTTAAAAGAAGTTGGCATTTTTTGTGATGATGAGGAAAAATTACATACAAGGCTTAAAGTATATATGCAGGCCTTTTATCCTAAAGAAGATTATATAACTATAACAAAATTTAATGTCAAAGAAATATATGATCTTATTGCAAAAGATAAAAATAAAAGAATTGTAAGATTAAGAAAAAGAATTGAAAGTGATTTTTCATCAGAGCTTTCATTTGTTACAAAAGATTATAATTTTACAACTATAGAAAAAGCAGAAAAGTATGCAGAGAAAAAATACAATGCTAAAAGAGAAGATAAGAAACTTACATTTATAAAAGATTGCCATGTTTTAGTAAAAGATAAATCAAGAGAAGCAGATATTACAGTTATAAAGTATATTTATTCAGAGTATTTATCTTTAAAAAGAACAATTAACAGATTAGAAAAAATTGATAATATAATTAATTTACTTGACTTTGAATCATTTTTAAAGTTTGTTAGAGATGTTTATTTAGAAAATCAAGATAAAGAGATTGCAGGTTTTCTTTATGCTATGTATGGAGGAGATGAAGCTTTAAAAGAGATATCTGAATTAATATCATTAGGTATTGATTCAAAAGTTTTTCTTATAATGATCAAATTCAATATAGAAAGCAGATATGCTCAAAGTTTATTATATGAAATATATTCAGATACAAAGATAACAGAAGTTAGACGCGAAGCTGGAAGAATGATTAATGAATTGATTGAAAAAATGAATATTGGTTATACTGAATTTAGATTAAGATGTACACCAAATTACGGATTTAATTCCCAAGGTGAAAAAATATTAAATGATGATTATAAATTAATTGTTAATAGTGATTATAGTTTAACTTTATTCGATATAAAAAATAATAAAGAATTAAAAAAGACTCCTCAAAACTTTGATAAAGAGTTAAAAGAAGAAATAAAAGAATTAAGAAAAGAAGTACAGAAATTTATTAATCATAATGCCCGTATTTTAAGTATTACATTAATAAACGGTGATATATACAGCTATGATTTATTTAAAGAAGTATTTATTGATAATTATTTAATGAATAGATTTGCATCTGCTTTAATATGGAACTTGCATGATAAAGATAAAAACTTTATAACAACTTTTAGATATTCAGCCGATGGAAGTTATTCAAACTGTGAAGATGAAGAAATAAAAATTAATTCTGATAATTTTATAAGTTTAGCAACTCCTGCAGAAATGGATGATGATACTATAGATAAATGGAAAAAACAGCTTGAAGATTATGAATTAGTACAGCCTATAAATCAATTAACAGTTATAAAATTAGATAAAAATAATTTGAAAAAGGAAATAAAGAAGATAAAAAATATAGAGGCAAGTTACGGAGCTTTCAAATTTTTTGCTAAGAAATATGATATGTATACCAATGATGTAGTGGGCTATAATGAGACTATAACATATACATTTCCTGCAAATGACGGAGATATTTTTACTATATCTGCAAAAGTCGATGCTGATACAGAATACGATGAGCCGGTAGACATAACTATTGATTTTCAAAAGAGCGAAAACAGAGAAGAGATAAGTAAAAGATTTGTTTATAGTTTTTTAGTATTTATGATTTTTGATTTCAGATTAACAGATTTATTTTAATTGTATATGAATAGAGTAGATATCATTTTTTGTTATCTGCTCTTTTTAAGAATAATAAAATATGTAATTAATTTTATATATACTGAAACTATTTCATTTTGCCGACTACTGCACATTATATAATTATTATCAACTTTTTTGCCGGACTTCGTCAAAGTTGCTGCCACAGGCACGCTTCGCGAAAACGCAATTGCTATAACTTTATATTTGAAATATATGTATTAAATGTAAGGTATAACCTAGATTTAGACTAAAAATGCAGTTCTTCGCCGTAGGCGTACTTTGTATGGTTCTTTTATACCAATACCGAAAGGTACCTACTCGGTAAAAGAACTGGGGTTGCCGAAGGCACGCACAGCGGGGGCAAAGCCCCAGATATAAAAAAGAAACTATAATTTTATTTTTGACAAAATATAGTTGTTTAGGTATATATAATATACATAATTGAAATAAGGATTAATTTATGAAAAAATACAAACCAGCTACAAAAGAAGAATTAAAAGAATTAGTATTTAAAGACGGTATAAAGCTTGATTGTATTGATACAAGCCTTATTACAGATATGAGTTATCTTTTTCATGAAAGTAAAAGAAAAAATTTTGAAGGAATAGAAGATTGGGATGTTTCTAATGTTGAGGATATGTCTTATATGTTTTCCTCTATGGACTTTAATTTTATTTTAGATTTATCAAGAATAGATTTTAATCCTAATTTAAATAATTGGAATGTATCTAAAGTTAAAAAGATGAGTAATATGTTTGCATATTGTTCTAATTTTAATCAGCCTTTAGATAAATGGGACACTTCTAATGTTGAAGATATGTCTTTTATGTTTTTGCAGGCAAAAGCTTTTAATCAGCCTTTAAATGATTGGAATGTATATAAAGTAAAAGATATGAGAGGTATGTTTAAGCTAGCAGAAAGTTTTAATCAGCCTTTGGATAAATGGGATACTTCTAATGTTGAAGATATGTCATTTATGTTTAATCTGGCAAAAAACTTTAATCAGACTTTAAATAATTGGAATATTAGTAAAGTTGAAGATTTATCAAATATGTTTAGTTATTGTAAATTTTTTAACCATCCTCTTAATGACTGGAATGTATCTAATGTAAAAAATATGGAAGATTTGTTTAATGGTTGTGAGAATTTTAATCAGCCTTTGGATAAATGGGATACTTCTAATGTTGAAAATATGTGCAGAATGTTTGATGATTGTAAAAAATTTGATCAGCCTTTAAATAGTTGGAATGTGTCTAATGTAAACTATATGAGCTGTATGTTTCTTTCAGCAGAAAGTTTTAATCAGCCCCTTGATAAATGGAATACAAAGAAAGTAACTAATATAGAGTTTATGTTTAAATATGCAGAAAAGTTTGATCATTATGAATCTTTAGAACATTGGAATTTAGATAAATTAAAAGATATAACTTTAATTTGCGATGATGAAAATAAATTGCATACAAGACTTAAAGTATATATGCAGGCATTTTATCCTAAAGAAGATTATATAACTATAACAAAAGATAATGTCAAAGAAATATATGATCTTATTGCAAAAGATAAAAATAGAAGAATTGTAAGATTAAGAAAAAAACTTGAAGAAGATTTTTCATCAGAGCTTTAATTTTTTACAAATATTATATTATGTTAATATGGTAGGATATATTTAGATGATAGAAGTTATTTTATTCAAACGCAGAATATTAATAAGTAAAATTAATTCTAATAATTTTATAAATTTAGTATGACTGTGATATTTTTAAAAGTTGATGAGTATGTATAATATTATTATTCAGTAGATTTCAAAAAACTGAAAATAAAAAAGAGATAAGCAAAAGATTAGTTTATGATTTTATATTATCTGATTTATTTTCTTAATTTTTTAATAAACTAATTAATATATTGATTGTAAATATATTAAAAAGATATATAATTATCAAACTAAAATATATTAAAATACACAGAGGTTTTATATGGAACTAAATTATAAAAAAATAGCAGAAGATATATTATCAAAAGTTGGAAAAGATAATATAGAATCTCTTAGTTTTTGTGCTACAAGATTAAGATTCATTGTAAAAAATAGAGAGCAAATTAAAGATGCCGAAGTTGAAAAAATAGAAGGCGTAACAGGTGTTTTCTATAATTCAGGACAATACCAAGTAGTTTTAGGTAAAAATGTTAAAGATGTTTATGATGAAATTGCAAAACTAGGGGTAACAACTCTATAATAATTATCATTTATAAAGTTTAACGAATATATTATTTTTTATTCGTTAAACTTTTTTTAATTATTAAATTCCAATTCTTCAAATGAATCTTTATCTAATAATTCGTAATGATATCCTTGTTCTGTTAAAAATAATTGTCTTTTATGAGCGAAATCTTCTTCTTTTGTATCAGTAGTTATGATTGAAAAGAAGTAGCTTTTATTTTCACCTTTTTTAGGACGAAGTACTCTTCCTAATCTTTGGGCTTCTTCTTGTCTTGAACCGAAAGTTCCAGAAATCTGTATTAAAACATTAGCATCAGGCAAGTCAACAGCTAAGTTGGCAACTTTACTTACTATAAGTATTTTTATTTCACCAGTTTTGAATTTTTTGTATATGATATCTCTTTCACTTTGAGGAGTTTTTCCTGTGATTATTGTATATCCTGTTCTCTTTTTCATCTCATTTAATTGATCTAGATACTGACCTATTATAAGGATATTTTTACCTTCAAGCTTTTCTATGATTTTTTTCACTATTGTATATTTAAATACATTTTCACTTGCTATTCTAAATTTCACTTTGTCGCTTGATACAACATAGTCAGATCTATGAGAATCATCTAATGGTATTCTTATATCATAACAGTATGCCTCAGCTATAAATTTCTTTTCTTCCAATTCACGCCAAGGTATATCGAATTTTTTAGGACCTATAAGGCAGAATACATCTTTTTCAAGTCCGTCCTCTCTTACCAAAGTAGCAGTAAGCCCCAATCTTCTCATACTTTGAATTTCGCTAGTAAGTTTTATTATAGGGGCTGGAAGCAAATGCACTTCATCATATATTATTAGTCCCCAATTATGCTGAAAGAATAATTCAAAATGCACAAATGGAGATTCTTTATTTTTTCTGTATGTAAGTATTTTGTATGTGGCTATTGTTATAGGCTTTATTTCTTTATTGAGTCCGTTATATTCGCCTATATCTTCAGGAGGAATATCTGTTTTATCCAATATTTCATCTCTCCATTGACGGCATGCTGTAACACCTGTAACTATTATAAGAGTTTTTGTCTGAGTTTTATGCATTGCAGCAATTCCTACAACGGTTTTACCAGTACCGCATGGAAGAGCTATAACTCCAGCACCTCCTTCAGGTTTTCCGTCAGCATAGAAAGCATCTACAGAATTTTTTTGATAATCTCTTAAAGCAAAATCATCTCCGCTTGATGCTAATTTATCTCTCATATGAAAATGATATTCTTCGCCTGTTTTATATCCGGCTAAATCCTGAACAGGGTATCCTATATTTATAAGGGCAAGTTTTATATGTCCTCTATATGTGGCATCTATTTCTAATTTATTAGGATTAATTTCTGCCTTTATATATTTTATCATCAATTTATAATGCAGAATTTCATCTATAATATTTTTGTCTTCGCTTATAAGATAGTATTTATCATCTTCTTTTATTATTTTTATTCTTCCGTATTTTTCTATACTAGTTTCAATCTGCTTTACTATATTTTTAGGAATTTCATAAGATGTATACTTTTTCAAAAAACTAAGTATCTGCTCTGATGTATAATTCAAACTAGCAGCATTCCACAAAGATACCAATGTTATTCTATATGTATGTATATATTCCGGGCTTTTTACCAATTCAGCAAATACCAACATAAAATTTCTGATTTCTTCAAAATGTTTAGTACTTACATCTAATAGAATAGTACCATCGCCCTGAACTATGAGAGGAGCATTCTTATTCAATTTTTTTTCCTTACTTGAAATATTTAATAATAATAATTTTATTAGTAAACATTATTTTCTATTAATGAGATGGTTTCTCTAAATAAAGAAAGATATTCAACATTATTTGTGTTTTTAGTTGTCCAAGATTTTAATGTATTTAATGCTTTTGTTCTATCATTTTGTGCTAGATAAACATCAGATAATGTTAAAGTTGCCTGAGGAAGCAAATAGCTTTTAGGATATGCTTTTATAAAATTTTCTAAAGTAGATGCAGCCTGAGTATAATTAGTTAAACCTATTTGTGTATTAGCTAAATTATACATTGCTGTTTCCTGTAAATAAAACCCTCTTGAATTTGCTACTTCCTGATAGTATTTTTCAGCTTCTTTGAAATTGTTTATATCATAATAAACACAGCCCAATGCATAAGCACTTCTCAATTTAAGATTATTGCCTTTAGCAGCACCATATACTTTTTGAAATCTTGAAGTAATATCTATTATTAATGCTGGATCATTTAATTGTTCCGGCGGTAATTGTGCATTTTGATATACATTATATAAAGCCAAAGCAGATTCAAACTCTACATTATTAGCTGCATCCTGACTTTCTATATTTGCTTTATAAAGCAGAATTCCAGCTGTAATTACTACTATTAAAACAAAAGCAGATATGAATATTACTCTGTTGTTATATATATATGTGAATATTAATTCAGCATTTTTTTGCAATTTATTTGTATTTTCAGACATAAAAATCCTCTTAAAAATCTATTTATTAAAAATTGTTAATTTAGAATAAGCAATTATAATAATTAAACATAAAAAAATCAAGTATTTATTTTAATAATTATTTTTTTGATATGATGATGTTTTGGTATTGTTTATTATATTACTTATGATATAATAACGGCTAGAATTTTTGATGATTAGGTAAAATTTATGTCACAGGAAAAAATAAATCCAAATGATGAAGTATTGGCTATTAAAATACTAGCCGAATATAGTGATTTAAACAAATACATATATCTTGTTTTTTTTATAGATAAATATAATAGCAGTTTGATAGATATTGCATTTGTTATATCAGATGACAAAAAACTTTTAACTTTTTTAAATGCATACACGGATTTATTGGAATTATATAAACATATTAAGATTTACAATAAATTGAACAATGAGAAAAATTCATATTTTGATAAATTTAATGAACTTATTTCAAATATCTTTAATGAAGATAGAAATATAAATAATATTATAATATATCATAGCAATAATAATAGTATTTCTATTATTGATATATTTGCAAGCACTATGAATAGATTTATGGATTTTCATATAGGAACCTTTGATATAAACAGCAGTATTATAGATATTAATGCGGTTCGTACAGCTATAGAAAATGTTAGTAAAGAAATGGAAGCCACAGAATCTATTCAGGCATCATATCAAAATACCGGCAATGGCACTAATTCTGAAAATGTATCAGCAGAAGAAATTCAAAAGCCTGCTTACAAACTAATCAACGCATCATTTGTAGTTGATCCTATAGGAGGAAAGTCTATAAATGATATAGTTCCAGGCGACAAGGTTATAGTTACCATAAACTCTAATACGGTAGAAGAAAATATAATATATCTTGAGCTTAAAGGAAAAAAAGATAAATACTCTAAGTATTTAGTTCCTGCTGAAGTTTTAGAAAAAACAGTGGAAGAAAAATCTATTAAAATTTTATTAAAATTAATAGACGGATATTGCTGCTTAATAGAAGAAATTGAACCTATCAAATTAAAATTATTCAATCCTGAAAAAGATTTATATGTTGAGCCTAGCCAAGAAGAGGAAAATAAAGGGTTGTTTGAAAGAATATTTTCTAGGATCAGTACTTTTAAATTGATTATGTTTGGACTTGGTGCTATTATAATATTTGTATTCATTGCTATAGTATATGTATTCTTCTTTCAAACCTGATTTATAAATAGGATATTATTTTTTATATTTAAGGAATAATTATGAGTATAGCCGTATATTCATTTTTAGATGATGAATTAGAATTTTTTAAATTAATGGAGAAAAAATATAATACAAAATTTACATTGTATAAACATCATTTAAATATTGATAATGTCAAAGATGCAGAAGGTTTTGATTCTGTAGTTTTCAATGCAAGAGATGCTATTACTGATAAAGTTCTTGATAAATTAAAAGAATACGGCGTGAAATATATGAGTACCAGATCAGTTGGCTATGATAATATAGATATTGATTATGCAAACAAAATAGGAATAAAAATAGCAAATGTACCTTCATACTCTCCTAATTCCGTGAGCGAGTTTACTGTTCTTTCTTTGTTATCTCTTATTAAGAATTATAATAATTTACTTATAAATGGCTACAATAGAAATTATATAAGAACGGGGCTTGTTGCAAAAGAGATTAGAAATTTAAATATTGGAGTTATAGGCACAGGCAGAATAGGTTCTTTAACTGTAAAACATCTTAAAGGATTTTCGCCTAAAAATATATTTGTATATTCAAGAACGGAAAAAGAAGAAATAAAACAATATGCAAAGTATATTAGTTTAGATGAATTATATAAAAACAGTGATGCTATAATATATCATATACCATATAGTAAAGAAACTGAAAATATGATTTGCAAAGATTCTATAAATAAGATGAAAAAAAATGTATACATTATTAATGTGAGCAGGGGAGGAATAGTTAATAATAAAGATTTGCTTGAAGGTTTAAAAAGCGGACATATAGGCGGAGCTGCTTTAGATGTATATTCTAATGAGATAGAGTATGTTAATAAAGATATAAAAAATACAGTTTTAAAAGATGAAATTATTGAGGAATTATTCAAAATGGATAATGTTATAATAACTCCGCATTTTGCATTTTATACAGATGAGGCATTACTTAATATGGTAAGTATTTCTATTGATAATATTTTTGAGTTTAAAAATACAGGAAAATGTATAAATCAAATAAAAAATATTTAATTTTAGTAAGAATTTTTTCTATTTTTTTTGATTGACTAAGTTTGTAAAATTACATAAAATTAATTTACCAAGTTTAATTTTAATGGAGTTTATTATGAAAAGCAGAAAGATTTTCATATCTTTTTTTATTGGTATTTGTCTTGTACTTTTATTTGCAGCTTCTTGCTCCAAAAAAGGAAATACTAATGATCAAGGTATAATCGTAAATTTAAGTGTTGAACCGAAAACTATAGACCCTAGTTTGAATGCTCAAATATACGGTGTAATTTATATATCTCATGTATTTGAAGGATTAACAGTAAGAGATAGAAATAATAAAATTGTTCCAGGTGTAGCTGAGAGTTGGGAAATTAGTGAGGATGGAAAAACTTATACATTTTTCTTGAGAACTAATTCTACTTGGTCAGACGGAAAACCTGTTGTTGCTGAAGATTTTGTATACAGTTGGCAAAGACAGGTTGATCCTAAAGTAGCAAGCGAATATAGTTATCAGCATGAACCTGTAAAAAATGCTATGGCTATTACTAGAGGAGAATTACCTGTTGATGCATTAGGAATAAAAGCTCTTGATGATCATACATTGGTTGTAGAGTTAGAAGCTCCTACAGCTTATTTCTTGGAAGTAATTGCTTTCCCTACATTCTCACCTTTAAGAAAAGACATAATAGAGCAGTATGGAGATAAGTGGACATTAAGCCCTGAAACTTATATAGGTAACGGACCTTATGTTATGTCTGAAAGAAATATAGATGAAAATATAATAATGGTAAAAAATCCTAACTATTGGAATGCTGATACAATAGTGGCAGAAAAGATAACATTTGTATTTATGCAAAATGGAGCTGCTGCTGTTGCAGGAATAAAAGACGGTTCTTTACATATGGCTTATGAACCTCCTCAGCAGGATATACCTACACTTTTAGATGAAGGTTTAATACAGATTAAGCCTCTTATAGCTACATACTATTATCCTATCAATGTTACTAATGAATATTTAAAAGATCCTAGAGTAAGAAAAGCATTATCTCTTGCTATAGATAGAAATTATATAGTAGAACAAGTTACTAAAGGCGGACAAAAACCTGCAGGCGGTTGGGTGCCTTATGCTGTTAATGATGTTAATGGTGATTTCAGAATCAATGGCGGAGATTTTTATGATATATCAAAAGAAGGATATGCTAAAAATGTAGAAATGGCTAAGCAGCTTTTGGCTGAAGCAGGATATACTAATGGAGAAGGCTTCCCTGTTATAGAATTTAAAACAGATCCTGGCAACCATGTAGAAATATTTGAAGCAGTACAGCAAATGTGGAAAGAGCATCTTAATATAGATTCTACTATCACTCAAATAGATAATGCTTTGCTTGGTCAGACTTTATTAGAAAAGAATTTTATGATAGGAAGACTTTATTGGTCTGCAGATTATTCTGATCCTATGTCAATGATGAGTTTATTTACTAGTTATAATACTCAAAATAACGGCGGATACAGCAATAAAAGATATGATGAGCTTATAGGTCAGGCTATGTCTACAGATGATAATAATATAAGAATGCAGTCTATGCATGAAGCAGAAAGAATACTTATAGAAGAAGATATGGGGGCTATACCTCTTTATTTCTTTACAGAGCCTTTGCTTGTTAATCCTAAATTGAAAGATGTTGTATACAATCCATTAGGATTCCATAAGTTCTTCTATGCTCATTTAGATGAAAATTAATATTATTAATTGATATAATAAAAGAGTAGCTGATAACTAATAAATGAAGTTGTCAGCTATTTTTTTATCTATTTTATGTTTAGTTACAATATATTATTTTACTGTTTTTATTTATATTAATCTGTAAAGTAAAAAAATATTTATTGATTATATCTATTGACTTTTTATTAATTGTAATATATTATTAATGACATCTAAAGTATGGCGGCGTCGCCAAGTGGTAAGGCAGGAGTCTGCAAAACTCTTATCATCGGTTCAAATCCGTTCGCCGCCTCATTTTCCTAACTATGAATGACAGCCGAGTTAAAAGATTATATTTATTCCTTATTTGTTTTTTTATAGGAACAATAGCTATATTTATTCAATTATTCAATTTAACTGTAAAAGAAAGAAAATCTTTATCATCATTAGTAGGGCTTGATAGACCAAGAGGAACTATATATGATTCTAAAATGCGTCCTCTTACAATAAATATACCGGCATATACAATTTATTTAGATACAGAATCCGTTTCTTTAGACGGTAATGATAAAACTGATATCAATGAAGCTTATTCTCAAATATTTAATATTATAAACATCACAAAAGAAAAATTTGCTGATTTATTAAATACTAAGAGAAGAACTATAATGCTTGCACAGAATATTAATTTAGATTCATATAAAAAAATAAAAGAAATAAAAGATAAATATAATGTAAAAAGTATTTATGGCATAGAAAGCTATAAAAGATTTTACCCTTACAAAGATGTATTTGCTCATGTCATAGGCTATATGAATAAAACAGAAACTGAAGGGTATGCAGGACTTGAAGCAACTTATGAAGCTATTCTATCTTCAGAAAATGATAATCCTAAAGATATAGTATTAACTTTAGACAGAGATGTGCAGAATATAGTAAGAAATGAAGTATTAAAAACCGTAGCTGAAAAATCTCCTCAATCTGTAACTGTAATAGTATCAGATGTTAATACAGGTTCAATAGTAGCCAATTATTCTTATCCTTCATTTGATCCGAATAATCCTTTTATTTATGTAAATAATGAAAGAATGGACAGAAGTATAATGAGTACTATATATCCTGGAAGTACTATGAAAATATTTGCTGAACTTGCCGCAATAGAGCAGGGAGTAGTAAATAGCGACGAAATTTTTCATTGTAAAGGTTATTATGATTACAGCAGACAAACTAGAATACACTGCGATTATCCTCATGGAGATGTAGCTTTTAACGATATATTAAAATACAGCTGCAACTTTGCCGTTGTAACTATAGCTGAGAGAATAGATAATAAGTTTTTTTATGATTATTTAAAAAGATTTGGTTTCGGAGAGCCTACAGGAGTAGGACCTTATAAAAATGAATGGAGCGGAATATATCACCCTTTAAATAAATGGCATAGATTTTCAAAAGGCTATTTGGCAATAGGTTATGATTTAAGTGTTACACCTATGCAGATAGCTGCTTCTTATTTACCTCTTTTGAATGGAGGCTGGAAAGTACCTATGCATGTTGTTGATTCATTTTATGACGGCATAGAAAAAATAAGTGCAACTAATAATTTAAAAAGAACTAGAATAATAGATGAACAATATTCTCAAATAGCTAGAGTTCTGCTTAGAAAAGGTGTTGAATCCGGTTCTACAGGACATAGAGCTAATCTTCTTAATATAGATGTTGTTGGTAAAACAGGTACTGCAATAACAGAAGTTTACAGAAATAATGAATCAGAAAAACCTGAAAAATATTATCAGTCTATATTTGTAGGAGGGTTTCCTTTAGAAGACCCTAAAATATCTATACTTGTATTGCTTGATGACCCTCAAGGACAGGGTTCTCAGGGAGCAGGTAGGGTAGCAGCCCCTTTGTTTGCTAAAATTGCTAATCAGATCATACCTTATTTGGGACTTATTGACGGAGAAATATATACAATAAATACTAATGATTTTTTAAGTTTAGTACCTCATTCAAATAATATTACGAATAATATTATGCCTAATTTAACAGGACTTTCTTTGAGAGATGCTTTAAATAGTGTATCTTATATAGTATCAAATAATAATGCTAAAATAATGATACAGGGTGAAGGATATATAACAGATTTTTCACCTCAGGCAGGTACATCTGTTACTAATGATTCTATTATAAGATTATCATTAAAAGCACCTATTAAAGAACAAGAGAATAAACAGTAAATTGGAGTTTTTTATGTTAAATATACTTACTTTCGGAGAACTTTTATACGATGTTTATGATACTGCTTCAGTGATAGGCGGAGCACCTTTTAATTATTCTCTTCAGCTTTCAAGGCTTTTAAATAAAGATGACAAATTAAAATTTATAACTGCATTGGGTAATGATGATTATTCTAAAGATGCTTTATCTTTTATTGATAATGAAAATATAGATAAATCTTTAATACAAACATTAAAAGATTATGAAACAGGAAAGGCAACTGTTTTTCTTAATGAGAAGAAAGTACCTGATTATATAATTCATGAAAATGCTGCTTGGGATAATATAGAATACAGCAATAATATAGAAAATGCTTTGAAAGAAAATTATGACTTATTTTATTTTAATATACTGTCTCAAAGAAATGAAAAATCTTATAATACATTAAAAGCTATATTCAAAAATATTAATGCTAAATATAAAGTATGTGATGTAACATTCAGAAAAAATTATTACACTAAAGAAAAAATAAAGGAATCTTTAGAGTTTATAAATATATTAAAGATTAATGATGATGAGCTTGCTGTGATAAAAGAGCTTTTTTATCATTCTATGCCAAATGATAATGAAGTATTACTAAAAGCTATTGATAAAGATTTTAATATTGATTATATATTCCTTACACTCGGAGCATCTGGGGCAAGTGTACTATATAATAATGAGTATATTTTTAACCCTTCTAATAAAGTTAATGTTATTGATACAGTTGGAGCTGGGGACTCATTTTGTGCGGCTTTAAGTTATGCTATATTGAGAGGGGTTGATATTAATAATGTGTTGAAATTTGCTTCAAGTGTATCTGAAGAAATGGTTCAGGTGAAAGGCGGTACAGCAAGATATGATATTGAAAAAGTAAAATCTAAATTCAGTTTATGATTATGTTCTTCCTGTAAAATATCTGAATTTATCTTTTGTAAGAAATCTTATTGAAGTAAATTTACCTGTGTATCTTTCATTGTATACTATATTATTTCTTATATCATCATAGAAAGTCTGCAAATTATTTTGCATCATATTATCTATATAACTAGATGGATATTTAGATATATATTGATGTATTTGTCTGTTTATTAATAAAGTAATAAATTTTTTAGGCGGAGTATTATAAGCAAGCAATGCTTTATACATTCTAATATTTTGATTTATAGAATTTTTTTCTGCTTGAGTTTTTGCTTCTTTTTCTTGTTTTTCTAAATCATTTAATGTATTTTGAATATTGTATATATTATTGCTGTATATATTTTTACCTTCATCGCTGAAGATATAATTTGCATCTATATAAAATACATATTCTTTATTATCAGATGATAGAATTTTATCAAATTTTTCAATTACTCTAAATTTTATATTAAGATTATAATTATTTTGAGCAAAACTATAAGGACAAGTTATAAGAATAAAGATTATAATTGTAAAATAAAATTTCATACAATATATTCGGAATTATTTTTATATTATTTCGGTATGGATGACAATAATCTTATAAAATCTCTGTCATTTGGAAATAATTTTAAAGCTTCTTCAGATATAATACTAGCATTGTTATATCTTCTTTGATTATATTCTGTAACAGCATAATTATAATATGAAACTTTAAGATTTCTTTTTAATACATCAGCACCTTCTCCAATGTCTGATATTCCTATTTTATATGTTTCTATAGCATTAGGAAAATCTTTCTTGCTCAAATAAGATGTGCCTATTGTATTATAATAATGTATTTTATTATTTTTTGTCATAGCATTATTAGAATCGAATATATATGCTTCTTCTAATGTTTTGTATGCAGCTTCAAAGTTATTTTTACTTAGATAATCTAAAGCCAATCTATTATAAGCATTAACTAAATTATCATTATACATCTTTGTATTTGGAGAAAGATAATATGCTTTTTTTGCCATAACCAACTGTTTTTCTAAATCTTTCTCTATTTTTTTTAATGAAATAGAATTAGGGTATAATGTTGCTATTAAAGTAAGTATATCTACATTATTTCTATCTCTGTAATGTCCCTGAGGTACGAAAGTAACTATTGTAGAATTTCCTGTATTTCTGATTTCCTTCTGTCCTGGGTCGAATCCTCTTGATAGGGTGGTTTCAACATCTACAGCTTTATCATTTGCATATATCGTACAAAAAGAATGGCTTGAAGTTAATACTCCTGTAACCTTAAATCCGAATTCTTTATATAATAGCGAGTACAATATACTTGAACTTAAACAGTTATATTCTCCTTTATATATTAAATCCTGAAATAGTGTAGAAGTTTCAAAATATTGTTTTAATGTTCCGCTTGTATAGAGCCAATTTAAAAGCCTTTTACCGAATGCATATGCACCTTTTTTGGTATATTGTGATAATTCCTTTTTCGCTAATGTTCTTATATCATTTAATTTTTGTCTATAGAATTTAAACTCATCTTCATCTGTAATTCCTGAAGCAATTATAAATCCGTCATAATGAAGTTCTAAATCGTTAGTTTCTCCATTGTCTATTTTTGTGAAGAAATCATATTCTAATTCTGTAAGTTCTCCTGCTTCAAATTTTATTTTATCAGATGGTTTTGAATATATTACTGAATAGCTAAATAATATTAAAAATAAAATTATTTTAATATAGTGTTTCATATATCCTCTATAATTATCATTATTTTCTATGTTAAATAATATATGAAATTAAATAAATAATAGAAAATAAATTTTATATTATTCTGTTAAATTATCAAGTTCATCTCTGTATCTGGCAGCGTCTTCGTATCTTTCTTCTTTTACTGCCTGATCAAGCAATTTCTGTAATTCTTCTTTATTTTTTTTATTATTACCTGTGTTTAGTTGCTGATTATCTGTATTATTGATTTCTTCGGATTCTTTTTTTATAAATATATTTTCACCGTTTTTTTCTTTGAGTTCATCTCTTTCAAGTTTTTGATATGTGAAAGGTATTCCTTCTTTTACTTTCATTAAATTATCATTTTCTTCTAATAAAATGCCTGCTTTTTCTATAACATGTTCTTCTATAAATATAGGTGCTTTTGATTTTAGTGAAAGTGCTATGGCATCAGAAGGTCTTGAATCAATGAATATATTTTTAGCATTATGTTCTATAACTAATTTAGCAAAGAAAGTATCTGTATGAACATTATCTATGATTACATTTATTAATCTTATATTACAATTTTGAAATACATTGTATATTATATCATGAGTAAGAGGTCTTTCTATTTTATATCCTATAAGGCTGGACATTATAGACTGAGCCTCTAAATATGCTATTGATATTGGTACTACCTTATCAAATTTTTCAGGTTTTAGAATAACTACAAAACCTTTATCTGTAATTGCCAAATTAAGTATTTTTGCTTCTACCACTTTAAAAACCTCTTTTTATACACCTATTAATATAATATTAATATATATATATTATTTGTCAAGGAAAATTTATTTAATAATTATGCTTGCATATAATTAAAAATTGATGTATTATAGTTTTTACTATATTAGTTATAATATAGTTTTTGTATAAATAAAAAAATAATAATATGATGGGAACTATGAGAAAAAAATTAATATTTATTTTTGCATTATTATCTTTATTTACTTTTAATTTGTTTTCACAAACAAATGAAGAATTACCTCCTTATCCTCCTGAAAATCCTGAAATTATATCTATGGATGAAATTTACGAAGGAATGGAAGGTGTAGGCTATACCGTTGCACATGGAACTAATATAGAGCCTTTTAAAGTGAAGGTAATATCTATCATGAAAAAGAGATGGCGTAACAGTGATGCTTTACTTATAAGATGTGAAGGTCTTAATTTGGAGCATTCAGGAATTGTTGCTGGTATGAGTGGTTCACCTATATATTTTGACGGTAAATTAGCAGGAGCTTTATCTTTTGGATGGAACTATTCTAAAGATCCTGTAGCCGGAGTTACACCTATAGAAAATATGCTTAAATTATATAATGATACTAATATTCAGCCTCCTCAATTATCTTTTGCAGATGATAATTCTCTTAAAACACCTTTAATATTCTCAGGTGTAAGTACAAAAGCATTTGAAGCATATTATTCTTCTTTTGATAAAAATGGATTTTATCCTATGCAAGTAGGGGGGGCCGTTTCTGATACAAATCAGGCAAAAAAATTTTTGTTCGGAGATTCTGTGGCATTAGTTTTTGTTGATGGAGATATTTCTATGTCAAGTATAGGTACTGTTACTCATACAGATGATGAGAAATTTGTTATTTTTGGACATTCTATGTGGTCTAAAGGAAGTTTAAGAGCACCTGTATCAAGGGCATATGTTAATCATATGATGTCTTCTTTTGTAACTTCAACTAAAATTGGATATGCTTATTCTAATTATTTAGGATATACTGTTTATGATGGGGCATTTGGTGTATCCGGTGTTTATGGAGAGGTGCCTGAAAATGTTATGGTCCCTGTAAAAATTGAATTAGATGATGTAAATTTTCTTAAAAGAGACTTTAATTTTAGGGTGTTGAATGATCCAGCATTTTTTATAGATATACTTTCTATGTCTATATATAATGCTGTAAGTTCTGCTGCCGGAGGAAATGAAGAAGGTATATTTAGTATAAGCTATGAAATAGAAACAGATTATTTTGAAGAGCCTTATAAAGTAAGTAATAGAATATTATCTTATTCTTCTACTGATGCATTTAAAGATGCCATATCTAAAGTAATATCTCCTGTCAGTTTCTTTATACGAAATAACTTTAATAGAGTTGGAATAAAATCAATAAAATTATCTATTAAAAGAAGCGGATTTGAATATGCTAATTTAAATGATATAACTTTGGTAGAGCCTAGAGCTGTTGCCGGAGAAACTATACATTTAAGATTAGGATATACTCCTTATGGAAAAGAAAAGCAGTATGTTGATATACCTGTAAAACTTCCTGTTAATCTAAAAACAGATGTTTATACTATATATGCTGCTAATGAATATATATTTAATTATGCAGAGCAATTATTTATGCCTAGTAAATATGAAATAAGAAGTTTAGATGATGTTCAGCGTATATATGGAAAAAGTTATGATGACAGTGCTTTGAAAGTATGGCTTTATTCTTCATCAAGAGGAGTGCAAATAGGTAAGGACTTGTATCCTACACTTCCTTCTTCCAGATACGGAACAATGGCTAAAAATGCTACATCAGATAAAGCGGCAGTAATTACTCCTATTAACGGAAATTATCAAATGGACAGTTCTATACTAGGATTAATGAAATTGGATATAATAATAGAAGGTGCTAGAAAATACGAAAATCGCTGATTTTATATTTATGAGAGATATATATATGATAAAAAAAAGAATATGTATAATAATATCTGTATTTATTTTTGCTTTGAATTTATATTCTCAAGAAAATGTTCCTCAATATCCTCCTGAGAATCCTGAAATTATATCTCCAAACGATATAAAGCTGGGTATGGAAGGTGTAGGATATTCTGTATTTAAAGGAACTAATATAGAACCTTTCAGAGTGAGAGTGATTTCTGTTTCTAAATATTCTGTTAAAACAACAATTTTAGTAGAATTATTAGATGATCATTTAAAAAGATCAGGAATTGTTCATGGTATGAGCGGATCTCCTATATATTTTGATGGAAAATTAGCCGGTGCCTTAGCTTTGGGTTGGTCATATAATAAAAATCCTACAGGTCAAATTACACCTATTGAGTATATGTATGAATTATATAATGATTCATATTATACTAATACTAATAATAATGTTTCCTTTTCTTATAATAATTTAAACTTAAATACTTCTCATAAAACTCCGCTTTTTGTTTCAGGAATAAGTCAGACCGTTATTGATGAGTATTCAGAGAAATTTGAAAGTATTGGTTTTCAAATTTTATCAGCTGATAATAGTTTGGAATCTTTTTCATCTACTAATGATAAATTTTTATTTGGAGATTCTATGTTTATTCCATTTAGTGATGGTGATTTTTATTTAGGTGCTATTGGTACTGTTACACATACGGATAATGATAAATTTTTAATTTTTGGTCATGAAGGTGGATATAATCTTGGTAGATTTGTTGCGCCAGTATCAAGATCTTCTATAGCTTATATATTTCCTAGTTATAAAGCATCTTTTAAAAATCCTTCTTCTGCTTCTTCTAATTATATAGGATATACATTATATAATTCTCCTTATGGTATTTCAGGTAAATATGGTGAACTGCCTGATAATATTATGATTCCTATTAAATTAAATATTAATTACAGCAATTTTCCTAAAAAAGAGTATAATTTTAGAATACTTAATAATGCATATATATTTCCTAATATGATAAATATGTATATCTATAATTTTGCTAATGAATTATCTTTTGATGGAATATTTACTATTAATTATGAAATAGAGACTGATTATTTTAAAGATGTGATAAAAATTAGCGATAAAGTATTTAATTTATCCGGCAAAAGTTTAGCAAATAGCATTAATAAATTTTTATCTCCTATTTTTACTTTATTAAATAATAAAACTGACAATATTACTATTAAATCAATAAAAATTTCTATGGATCAGAAAGATTTGCAGTATGGTTCTATGGCTGATTTATTAGTTATGGAAAATAAGATTTCAGCAGGCGATACTATTCATTTAAAATTAGGAGTTGTTCCTTATGGTAAGCAAAAAGAATATATAGATATTCCTTTAAAAATACCTAATAATTTAAAAGCAGGAAGATATACTATTTATATAGGAAATGAATATGGTTATGAAGATGTTGAAAGCCAATTATTTCCGAATAAATATTCAGAGGGAAGTTTGGATTATATATATAAGATAATGGATAGTGATTATAGTTATGATACTTTGAAAATATGGTTTTATCCTTCTCAGAATGATCAGCAAGATGAGAATTCTTCTTATCCTTTATTGCCTTATTCTAGATATTCAATAACTTCAGGAAATATGGATTCAGCTGCATATTCGGCACCTGTAATAAAGAATTATGAACTTAATTATGATATAATAGGATTAAAAAAAATAGATATCAAAATAGAGGAAAGCCGCAAATGATAAAATATTGTATTTATCATAATGCTTGTAAATAATGAAAAATATTGTATTATGTTTCAATATTGACGGAGAATATTAATGGTAAAAAATATATTTATAATAATTTTAATATTTATTATATTATTAAATATATATTCACAGGAAAATCTTCCAGCTTATCCTCCTAAAAATCCTGAAATTATATCTACTAATGATATAAAAATAGGTATGGAAGGTGTGGGATATACTGTTGTTGAAGGTACTAATATACAGCCTTTTAAGGTTAAGGTTCTTTCTGAAGGAAAAACTATTATAGTTGAAGCAGAAGGCTTGAATTTAGAACAATCAGGAATTGCAGTTGGTATGAATGGTTCTCCTGTATATTTTGATAATAAACTAGCGGGGGCAATATATTTAGATTCGAATTGGGAGTTTAATAAGGATTCTACAGCTATGTTAAAACCTATTAATAGTATGCATAAATTATACGATTATTCATATTATAGCTATACTAATATTACATCATCGAAAAAAAATGTTTATAAAAACGTTACTTTTTTTACCTTTAATATTGAAGGTAAATATATTGAAGAATATGCTAATTATATCAATATATTGACCTCTACTTATGAGTATGGTAGTATTTCTGATACTAATCAGCACAATAAATTTTTTTCAGGCGATTCTATATTTATTACATTTATGGATGGAGATATAATACTAGGTACTACTGCAACTATTACAGATTCAGATGATGAGAAATTTTTAACATACATTGATAATGAAAATAATATTGGCAGATTTATGGCTCCTGTATCAAGGTCTTATGTAAATTTTGTGGGTTCACGATATGCGCTTTCTTTTAATAAAGTTACTCCGTATAATAATTATTTGGGATATACATTATATAGATCAAGTGATGGTATTGCAGGAAAATATGGTGATATACCTCCTGATATGATGATACCTATAAAGTTAGAAATTAAAGATGATAGTTTCCCAAAAAAAGAGTATAATTATAGAATACTTAATGATGAAGATTTATTTCCTGCTTTGTTATCAGCAAGTGTTTTGGATAAGTCAAATAGATTATTACCAACAGGAGTATTTACTATAAATTATGAAATAGAAAGCGATGATTTAAAAGAGCCTATAAAAAGCAGTTCTAAAATATTTAATTATTCATCAGATAAAGAATTAAGTGAAGATATTATGGATTTTTTATCTCCTATTTATTCTCTAGTAGATATGATCAGCATAAAATCAATAAAAATATCTGTAAATCAGAATGTTGGTTTTAAATATGCTTTATTAGACGATGTATCTGTTGTAGAGCCTAGAGTTTCAGCAGGAGATACAATACATTTAAGATTAAAAAGTTTAATATATGAAGAAAAAAAGGATTATATAGATATTCCTGTAAAGATACCTAATAATTTAAAAACAGGTGTTTATACTATTTATATAGCAGACGGATATATGTTTGAAAGTAAAGATAAAGAATTATTTCCAAATAGATATTATCCGGCTAGCGAAGAAGACATATATAAAATATATAATAAAAACTATACTTATAATAACTTGAAGATATGGTTTTATTCGCAGTCAAGAGGAATTCAAATAGGAAGCAGTGTTTATCCTACATTGCCTTCTTCAAGGTATGGAGTTATGGCAGATTATGCAGGTGCGGATAAACAAGCGGTTGTTAATCCTGTGATAATAAAAAATTATGAAATGCCTTATCCAATTATTGGATTGAAAAAAATAGATATAAGAATAGAAGGGGACAGAAAATATGAAAATCGTTAAGATTATAATTGCTTTGCAGCTGGTATTAATATTATCTTCTGCGAATGTTTTCGGAGTTGTTACCAGAACATTATCAAGCGGCAAAAAAGGTTTTTATGATAATGGTGTTTATGACGGAATAATGCTCACAGAACAGGGAAGCTTAACATTAGCTCCTATAATAGAACCAAATGGTGTTATTGCTGGTAAAGATATATGGAAAATGTATCCTGCTAGTGACGGTGGTATGTTTGCAGCTATTAGCGGAAGCGGTGCTGAACTTTATAAAAGAACAGCTGATGATACTAACTTTACATTATTTGCTTCAGAGAAAAATGAGAATGCTTTTACTGCTGTTGTTACTGACAGCGAAGGTAATGTATATGCAGCTACAGGTCCTTATGCAAAAATAATAAAATATGACAGTCAGGGAAATGAACTTTGGAGAAAAACTCTAAATGATACTTATATATGGGATATGAAATTTGATGATAAAGGAAATTTATTTGCTGCAGCCGGAGGAAATAATGCTAAGCTATTAAGAATAACTTCTGATGGAAATATTAAAGAAATATTGAAAACAGATGAACAGCATGCTATGTCTTTATTATATGATGAAAAAAGTAATAAGCTTTATATAGGTACTGCCGGAAGAGGACTCGTATTAGTTGTTGATTTATCTACAAATTTAGAAAATCCTTCATACAATGTTCTTTATGATACAGCAGAGAATGAAGTTTATGCTATAACTATGGATAATATAGGAAATTTATATTTCGGAACTTCTACAAGACAAGCAGCTTATTTGATACTTCCTTCTATAATAGACGGTGATAAAAGACCTGATGAAAGTGAAAATGAATTTAGAAACTCTTTATATAAAGCTGACACTAATGGTACAGTTCATAGATTATTTTTCTTGAATCAAACATTGGTTTTAGCTTTAAGCAGCGATAATAATAATAATATATATTTTGTTACAGGAGATACTGCTGATATATATAAAATCGGTGGGAATGACGGACTTTTATCGTATATAGGCGGTTTAAAAAATAAAATACTTTCTACATTTGCAGTTTCTGATGACGGACTTTATTTTGCAATATCAAAAACAGGTGAAATATACAAAGTAAAACATACTTATCCTAATAAAGGTACTTTTACAAGCGATAGTTTAGATTTAAAACTTTTAAGTAAATTAGGTAGTTTAAGTGCTATATCAACTATTCCAGCTGGTTCTTCTGTATCTATTGAAGTGAGAACAGGAAATGTAGCAAGAGTTGATAATACTTGGAGCAGTTTCAAGGCTGTAAGTGAAAATGGTAAAATAGATGTTCCAGACGGAAGATTTATTCAGTTTAGAGTTACAATGACTACTTCTGATACAGAAATTACTCCTGTACTTAATTCTATGGATTTTAGTTATGTTGAAAATAATCTTCCTCCTGAAGTCATAAATGGAGGACTTACTACCCGCTATCTTCAGCAAAATGATTCATCTGAATCAGATAAAAATCCTAAATTAGAGGAAAATGAGGCTATGGTTTATTGGAAAGGCAGCGACCCTAATGGAGATAAACTTATATACGATTTAGAGTATAGATTAAAAGATGAGAAAAATTATAGAAAATTAGCTGATAATTTATCAACATCATATTTTAAATTTGAATCTTATTTACTTCCTTCAGGTATTTATGATTTTAGAATAACAGCAAGCGACAGATATGATAATCCTATAAGCATTGCTAAAACTAAAACTTTAGAAGTATTCAATGTTAAATATGATAATGATCCTCCTGAGATTTTAGATTTCAATGTTACTGGAAGCGGGGCAAATAGAAAAATTACTTTCAGAGTAGAAGATAAATTATCTTTCATAAAAACAGTAAGATATTCTACTATAACAGGAGAATGGAAATATATTGTTCCTGATGACGGTATGTTAGATTCTATGAATGAAGTATTTACTGTAAATATAGATGATGCTAATGCTGGTTCTGTTACTATTGAGGTAATGGATACTGATGGAAACACTAAATATTATTCATTCTTGATATGATTATTTAATTAATAGAGAAAATTTTAATAGGGCTAGTGAATTTATAAATTTACGAGCCCTTTATTTATGTATAAGGTTTGATTTTATGAGAAAGTTATTTATTTTTATATCTATATTTATATTTTATGTTTCATCTTGTCAAAAGAACGAAATAATTATCCCTGACAATTTGAAAACTATGCTTATAAAGGATATTAATGATGATAGAAGTTTAAATCCTTTATATAGAGAATTCAGAGGTGCTTGGTTTTCTACTGTAAATAATATGGATTGGCCTCTTGAGGGAAAAAGTGAGGAGGATCAGAAAAAACTTGCTTTAAAATATTTAGACACATTATATAATAATAATTTCAATGCTGTATTTGTACAGGTTAAGCCTGATGCCGGTGTAATATTTCCTTCAAAGATAAATCCTACTACCAGATATTTTTTTGGAAAAGATTCCACTAATGAAATAGATGATTATCCTTTTAAAACTGATATGCTGCAATTTATTATAGATGAGGCACATAAAAGAAATTTAGAAGTTCATGCTTGGTTTAATCCTTATAGAATAGCTGTAACTTATGATACTAATAAAAGCTATGCAGAGCAGTTTTCAAAAAAGAATTTTATTCATATATATGCTTATTCCAACAATTTAAAACCTATTCATTGGTATGATAATAAACTTTATTTAGATCCGGGTGAGCCTATAAGTGCAAAATATGTGATAGACTCTATTATGGAAGTTGTTGAAAATTATGATATAGACGGAGTGCATTTTGATGATTATTTTTATCAGAATATGATTGATGATAAAACATACAAATATTGGCCTGATGAAACAAGTGCATCAAAGTATGCATCTAGTCAAGGTTATGATGCTTCTAATACAAATTATGATGATTACGGAGTTAATGGGCTTTATGCTTGGAGGAGAAATAATATTAATACTCTTGTAAGTTCTATATATAAAGAAATAAAATCAAGAAAGCCTTATGTAAAATGGACTATATCGCCTGCTGGAGTTTGGAGAAATAAAGAAAAACTTTCAGATTATAATGGTTATGAATATGGAAGCGATACTCAGTCTTATAATCCAAATTTTGACGCTTTGCATGCTGATGTACTTTTATGGATGCTTAATGGTGAGAAAACTGAATCATTGAAAAATGCAACTGAAAAAGACGGAATAAATAAAATGTATGTTGATGCTATAATACCTCAGATTTATTGGAGTGATAAGCATGAAACAGCACCTTTTGACATTATAGCTGATTGGTGGATTGAACAGGCTAAAAAATCTACTAATGGTAAATTGGCCGATTTATATGTAGGACATCCTCTTTATAAAATGGGCAGGGATACTAATGTAGAGCCTTGGCAGGATATAGATTTGATGTCAAAACAGGTTGATTATATAAGAACTAATGGCAGAAATTATATAAAAGGTTCTGTATTTTTTACTATGAGAAATATGTACAAAGATGATATTCATACAAAAGGTTTTGGCTATAAGGCTTTGAATTATTTAAAAGAAAATAGTTATCCTTTTAAATCTATAATACCTACTATGAATACTATGAAAGATTTAAATACTTTGCCTTCAGGTTTAACTAATCTTCATATAACAAATAAATTCAATAGTATAGAAATTACTTTCACAGATTCAGGAGAATACAAAACTGATAAATATAATTGTGCTGTAGAAGGTACAAGCGTTTATTATTCTATATACAGAAAAGATATTGCTGAAGATTATATAGTTTTGATTGATAAAATAAGAAGAGAAAATTTTAATTCTGATTCTAATGTAGTATATAATGATAAAACAGCAAATCCTAAAAAAACTTATATTTATTATATTACAGCTTTAGATAGGCTTCATAATGAGAGCGTGCCTATTATGATTACAAATAGATAAATATAATGTTTACAAATATTTGTTTATATGGTTTAATTATGTTAACAAAATAAATTAATTGGAAATATTATTATGGGTAATACTTTATTAAAAGATATAATTGCAGTAACGAAAGAATTAAACTTTAAATGCTCTAAAAATATAGAAGAGTTAAATGCAAATAAAGAATTAGAAATATCAACTGACAGCAGAGATAATTTTGATGAAAATAAATTATTTTTAGCAATAAAGGGAGAAAAGTTTGACGGAAATAAATTTGCATTAGAAACTTATAATAAAGGATGCAGATATTTTATTTTAAGCGATGCAAGTATAAAACTTCCAGATGATGCAGTAGTTTTTTATGCTGATGATACAATACTTTTCTTTATAAAGCTCGCTAGAGAATACAGAAGAAGATTCAATATACCTATGATATCAATAACAGGAAGCTGCGGAAAAACCGCTACAAAAGAATTAACTCATCTCTTTTTATCAACAAAATATAAAGCATTAAAAACAGAAGGCAATTTAAATAATGAAATAGGAGTGCCTAAAACAATATTTAATTTAGATGATAGTTATGAGATAGCAGTTATTGAGGCTGGTATGAATCATAAAAATGAATTGTTAAGAATATCTGAAGCTATAGAGGCAAATACTGTTATAATAAATAATGTAGAGCCTGTACATATTGCACATTTAGGCTCTATAGAAAATATTGCCTATGCCAAATCAGAGCTTTTTAATCATACTAAAGAAAATGCTAATGCTGTAATCAATAAAAATACTAATTGCTTTGATATATTAAAAAAAGAGGCTAGTAGAAATAATATAAAAAATATAATAGAAGCTGATATAAAAGAAATAATAAAAAAAGATGATAATACGTTTGAGTATAAAGACGTAACTTTTAAACATAATTTAATCGGAGATTTTAATTTGCATAATGTATTATCAGCATTAAAGGCGGCTGAACTTTATGATGTTGATTTACAGAAATGTGCGGATATTTTGATAACTTATGAATCTCAAAAAAACAGAATGCAGATAATAAATATAAAAGGCTGTAATGTAATAAATGACTGCTACAATTCAAACCCTGCTGCATTAAAAAATATGATTAAGTTTTTATCTCAAAGAAGCGAATCAAAAAAGATTGCTGTAATAGGGGATATGCTTGAAACAGAAACAGAAAATTCAAGCTATCATAAAGATATAGGAAAAATTATAAATGAATTAAAAAATATTGATGCTGTTATTGCAGTTGGAAAGCATTCAAAGGATATTTACGATACAGTTAATTGCGAGAAATATTATTTTGAAAATGCTCAAAGTGCTGTAGATAAAGTAAAAGAGTTTTTGAAAGATGATACTGCAATGTTAATAAAGGCTTCATTAGGTATGGGATTCGCTGTGATAATAGATTCTATAAAAAATATATAAAGGCTTAAAAATGAATAATTTAATACAAAATAATTCT
>CASGDY010000007.1 GCA_949300355.1 uncultured Brachyspira sp. | reverse complement strand
ATTAATTAAAAATGCAAAAATAACATTTTTATTATTATATAATTTTATAGTTATTTAAATAAATAAGAAATATGAAAAAATAAAATAAATTTATATATTTAAATTATATAAAAATACAATTTTATAACTTATTATATTTTTATGAAATGAATGTTTTTATGTTTATAATATTGTAAGATTATAAAAAATAAATTATTACTGACAAAATGAATAATATAAAAAAATTGGCTATAATACATCCTACTTTAGGATATAACGGCGGTGCTGAAAATGTAATACTTGCATTCTCAAAGTATTGTCATGAATTAAATATAGAAACAACTATTTATACTTATAGATTAAGAGATAATATACCAAATTATATAAAGCAGATAAAAACCGATATAAAATTAAATCCTTTTATCTTTAATAAAACTTCTAAATTTCTAGCCAATGAATTAAAAAATCATGATGCTGTTTTTATACATAATTTCCCAGCAACTATATTCTTTGGACTTGCTTCAAAATATGCACAAAAAAATAATATTAAACTTCCTAAATGTTTTTGGTATTGCCATGAACCTAGTGTAAGGCTTTACGGGCATGATGATAAAAGCTATAAAAAACTTCAAAATACTTTGGATATAATTGCAAGATATACGATGCACTTAGACAGACTAGGTGTGGAAAAAATAGATTATATAATGTCAAATAGTATAAGAACTAAAGAAGCTGTAAAAAGAGTTTATAACAGAGAAGCTGAAGTCATATATCCTTGCATAACCGATACAGAAAATATTATACCTATTAATGAAGGAAATCATTTTGTATATATAGGAAGAATCGAAAAGCCCAAAAATTTGGAAAATGCTATTATTGCTTTTAAGTCACTCATTGAAAAGATAGAAGATAAAGAATTAAAATTTATAATAGCAGGAAAAGGCAGATATGAAAATTATTTAAAAAAACTTACAGAAAAATTGAACATGAATAATAATATCATATTCAAAGGTTTTGTAAGTAATGAAGAAAAAAAAGAATTATTAAATAAAAGTTATGCTTTAGTAATGCCTGCTGTAAATGAACCATTTGGACTTACTGTGATAGAAGCATTATACTCTTCATGCATTTCTATAGTATCAAATAAATCTGGAGCATACGAAATAGTTAAAGATTTATCTATCAGCTGCAATATGGAAAATACAAACGAAATAGTAAATGCTATGTTATTAGCATATGAAGATAAAAATATAAAAAATAGTATAATAAACTCATCAAAACCAATATTAAATATTTTTACAGTATCATCATATAGTGAAAATGTAATAAAATATATAGTAAATCACTTGTAATATTTCTAATATGTATTATAGTTATAATTGACTATGTATCATTTTATAGTTAATTAGTTAGAATTTATTATGGAGATATTATGAAAAATTACACATCTATACCTAGTGCTTTTTTTGAAACAGTGCAGAAAATGCCTCAAAGCCCTGCCTATAGATATAGAGATAACAATGAAGAAAAAATTACAATTACATATAAAAAACTTTATGATAAAGTAAATGCTATAGCTAAAGCATTCGATGTTAAAGGATTATCCAAAAAGCATGTTGCAATATTTTCAGAGAATAGGATAGAATGGTTTATATCAGATATGGCTCTTTTAGCATTAGGCTCTGCTGATGTTCCAAGAGGTATAGACTCTACATCCGATGAATTAAATTATATAATAGAACATAGCGAATCTGAAGCTGTTCTAGTAGAAAATGAATATGTTTTTAAAAAGATAGAAAAACATCATAAAGATTTATCATTAATAATTTTTCTTGATAGTTCTAAACATGATCCTGATAATAATATTTATTCTTTTGAAAAATTTTTAGAGCTTGGAGAAGAAAATTTAAATGGAGACGAAGAGTTTGCTATAAAAAAAGCATCTAAATTAACTAATGAAAGTATAGCAACTATAATATACACTTCAGGAACTACAGGAAAACCAAAAGGAGTTATACTTACACATGGAAACATACTTCATAATGTAAGAGTTCTTCCAGATATAATAAAATTGCAGCCTGGAGAAAAACTTCTTACTATACTTCCTATTTGGCATATATATGAAAGAACAATATCTTATGTAACAGCTGTAACAGGCTGCTTCACAGCTATCACAAATAAAAGATATTTAAAAAATGACTTTACAGAAGAAAGACCTGATATATTTATTTCTGTTCCTGCAATATGGGTTAATATATATAATACTGTAATGAAAAATATAGACAGAAAAAGTACATTCGCTAGAAATCTTGCCAAATTCTTAATAAAAAGATCTTTAAGATATATAAGAAGTTTAAGGTTTCAGAATAATTTAGTTTATTTATTAGGAGATGAATCTAAAACTCATAAACAGTCAGAGTACAGTATAGGAGTATTTGACCCTATTTATCATAAAATGGCTAAAAAAATGGTATACAGTAAAATATTAGAATTAACAGGCGGTAAAATGCGTCTTACTATATCAGGAGGCGGAGCTTTGCCTATGTACATAGAAGATTTTGTTGAAGCTGTTGGAATAAATTTAGTTGTTGGCTGGGGTATAACAGAAACTTCTCCGGTTGTTACATTGAGATCACCTTTCAAAAATTATAGAGGAACTTGCGGTGCTCCTGTGCCTGAGGTAAAAATAGAGGTAAGAGATAAAGAAGGAAACGTTTGTCAAGACGGAGTTATGGGAGTATGCTATATAAAAGGTCCGAATATTTTCAAAGAATATTATAAAGACCCTGAATTAACTAAACAGGCAAAAATTGACGGATTCTTTAATTCCGGAGATTTAGGAACATATACTCAGCAGGGAGAAATTGTATTAACAGGAAGAGCAAAAGAAACTATAGTTCTTCTTACAGGTGAAAATGTAGAGCCTCAGCCTATAGAAAATAAAGCATTGGAATCTCCTTATATTTCTCAAATTATGCTTGTAGGACAGGATAAGGCTTCCACAGGTGCAATTATAGTAATAAATAAAGAAAATATAAAAGAACATTTTGATAAGCAAAAAATTCATTATGATGAAAAAACTCTTGCATCTTCAAAAGACGTTTATAAATTAATGAGAGAAGAGTTGGATAATTTAATTAATTATAGAAACGGATTTAGACCTTATGAAGCTATAGCTAAAATGATAATCACAGATGAAGAGTTTACAATAGAAAATGGGCTTTTAACTCAATCTTTGAAAATAAAAAGAGCAAATGTTATGGAAGCATATAAAGATAAAATAGATGCTTTATATGATAAAGTAAAATAATTACTAATATATCCATAAACAATTATATTTTGTTAAAAACAAATTTTTATTTTGATATCTGTGCCCTTGCTGCCGCTGTGTATGCCTATGTAAGCCCCCACTTCTTTTGCCAATTATTAATCTACTCGGTAGACGATGTCCGCCTTTGGCGTGAAACAAAGTGCTATATTTTAGCTTAAATTTAATAATTTATATTAGATATAAAACAAAATTAGTATAATTTAGTATTAATGTTACACCTGCACTTTTGCGAAGCGTATCCGAGTTTATCGAGGATATAAGGTTCTTTGACTCTGTCCGCCTCGTAAAGCATGCCTGCAGAAGGCGTGCGGTGGGAAAAAGAACAACAAAAAAAATTACAAAGTTAAAAATTTATTTTTTATAAAATATAGTTGTTATGTATGTTTATAATTTTTGTACTCTATATACAAATATTTAAAAAATTTATTTTTAATATATAATTAAAATAAAAATTTAGGAAAGTAAATAATGTTCATAACAAGCAAAAACACAATAGTTGAAGCTATTTCAAAAGATTTAGTTCAAACTTTATATATAAAATTTCCAGTTTCAAAAAGAGAAAAAGACATTATAAAACTGGCTGAAAAAAAGAAAGTGCCAATCAAAAATGTTGATAAAAATGAAATGGAAAAAATTGTAGGCAAAATTTATTCAATAGCTGCTGATATAAAAGAAAATGTTGAAATAGGTATAGACAGTTTTATAGAAAAAGCTTTTGAAAAAAGAGAAAACCCTTTAATATTTATATTAGATTCTATAACCGATGTTCATAATTTAGGAGCTATAATAAGAAATGCATACTTCTTTGATGTGGCAGGAATTATAATGCCTAAAGATAATTCAGCACCAATCAATGAAAAAGTTTATGAAATATCAGAAGGGGCTGCATATCATTTGCCAATATCTATAGAAACTAATTTAAATAGAGTTATAGATTTGATGAAAGATAAAGGCTTTTGGATATATTATGCAAGCGAGAAAGGAGAAACTTCATTAGAGGATTTTAAATTCAATTCTCCTACTGCAATTATATTGGGCAATGAACATAGCGGAGTCAGAGATATTTTGAAAAAAAATTCGGACGGAAGCGTTATTATAAATTCTTCTACAGATTTTGACTCATTGAATGTATCTGCAGCATCTGCTATTATAGGTTATGCCTACTCTATTTACAAATAAATATTATTGATTATATTTTATCAAATATTGATTAATATTGTTATATAATAATGTATATATTTATTTTTTTACTTGCAATAATAGTAAAAAAGTATATATTAAATATATAGGATATAAAATTTAAGGCATAATATATGGAGATTTAAAATGCCTATAGCACCTTTAGACTTGCAACAATTATATATGCAGCAATCGCATATAGGGCGTATGGAGCATACCAGAATGGTTGCCAAAACTATTGCTATGCAGTCAGAAGATAGAGATATACACAGAGATTCTTATATAAAAGATTCAACTGTTGTAAAGTCTGAAAATATATCTGATGAAACTAAGGTTAAAGAAAAAAAAGATGAACAGAGACCTAAAGATCAAGGATATATGTCCTATAGAAAGAAAAATAAAAAAAGAATGTCAGACAATATTGATGACAATGATGGAAATAATACTATAGAAATAGAAGAGGTTTCAGCAACAGAGCAAACTAAAGGTTCTAAAATAGATCTTTTAGGATAATAAAGTAATATCTAATTATGCAAATTGTAATATCTATAATCATTAATATAGTTATATTAGCAGTAACATTACCGCTGTTTTATATTTATATAGTTTCAAAAGCTAGAGAAAGATTAGAAAAAGAAACTATGTCAAAAGCAAGAGAAGAAATAGAGGCATTGGTAAAAGAATTTAACAATATAGCTTTATCTAGAATATCTATATTGGAAGATTCTATAGTAAGAGCTAATAGATTGGTAAAAGAATTAAATAATTTACAAAATGACAAAAAAATTAATAATATTAATAAGCCTGCTGCAGCTGTAAAAGAAGAAATAAAAACAGAAGAAAACACAAATAAACAAGAAGAAAAAAAACTTGATGTTTCAGTAAAAGAAGCTCAAAATATAGAATCTAATAACTCTAATAATTCTAATAAAAATGTAGTAATGAACAATGAAAATAAAAATAAAAAATTAGATATAAGAGTAGAAGATGATATAAAAATAAACTCTAAAACAGAAAAGACAGAAAAAATAGAAAAAGCAGAAAAGCAAGAGAAAAAAGAAGAAGTTGTTAAACCTAAACCTAAAAAAAGCAATATAGATACAGCCGCTAAAGCAATAGATGATGAAGCAAGAAGAGAAGTTATAGAAAAATTGAGAAGTAAATTAGACAGAACTATTAAAACTAATATGGCTATATATGATAAGCCCATTGAAGATAAAACTATAGCATTGGTTAATGAACCATTAGACAATACTGCAAAAGACTATAATAAAAATGATGATATAATTAAACTATATAAACAAGGTTTAAGCAAAGAAGAAATAGCTAAAAAATTAAATTGCTCCATAACTGAAATAGATATAGTAATAGATTTGAACTTAGATTAATTCTCATATTAATAATTCAATAATTAATAATATAAAAAAACCGCTTATTAAAATTAATTAACAAGCGGCTTTTTAAATATATGGCAATTTATGCGTCTGTTTTTACAACTTTTTTCTTATAAATTGTATCAACTATAACGCCCAAAGCATTATCTCCGGAAACATTGCATGCTGTACCAAATGAGTCTTGAGTAATGTATAAAGCAACCATTATAGCACATAAAGGACTGTCTGGAGCACCTAATCCTACCATATAGAGGAAAGGCAAAGCTGTCATTATGGAACCGCCCGGAGCACCTGGAGAGGCAACCATAGCTATACCAAGTATAAGAATGAAAGGAAGTACTATAGTATAAGAAATAGGTATTTGATTCATTAAACATACAGCAGTAGCACATGCTGTAATTGTTATCATAGAGCCTGCCATGTGTATATTAGCACAAAGAGGTACTACGAAATTTCTTATTTGTTCAGATATTCCGTCTTTTTCGGCACACTGCAAGTTTACAGGTATAGTGGCAGCTGATGACTGAGTACCTAAAGCGGTGATATATCCGCGTATTTGATTTTTGATAAGAAATATCGGACTTTTCTTTCCTATAGCTCCTGCAACAAAGAATACTATAACTAAATATATGAAATGCATTAATATTACAACTAAGAATACTTTCCACAATATTCCCAATATTACAAATGTTTGTCCGCTTTTAGTCATATTTACAAAAGTACCGCAAATATAAAGAGGCAGGAATGGTATTATTGAAATTCTTAAAGTTCTGTCTATTATATTAGATAGTTCACCGAAAGAGTTATACAAATAATCTCCCATTTTATTTTCACTTGCTCTTAAAGTAGAAATACCTAGTCCTAATATGAATGCAAATAAAACTGCCGATAAAGTATCAAGTATAGGCGGAAATTTCAAAGAGAGAAAAGGCTCTAAAGACTTTCCTGCAGTTTCAGCTATTTTTTGAATATCTTCCGAATTCATAAAGCTAGGGAATAGATTATAAGCTACTGTAAAAGATGCCGTACCTGATATTAGAGTTGAAGCATAAGCCAATGCACATGTTACGGCCAATAAAAAACCTGAACCTTCTCTTAAACCTGCTATACCCATAGTTACATAAGCTAAAATCATCAAAGGTATTACGAAACTTAAATAAGAACTAAAAATTCCAGAAAGAGTAACGATTAATCTAGATATTACTTCTGGTATAAATTGCTGTCCGAATAATATACCGAGCAGAATTCCGATGATTAGTCTAGGTACTAATCCAAGTTTAAATTTTTTTTCCATTAGTTTCTCCTAATTAATAGTGTATATTATATAATATATACAAAAAAATTAATCTGTAAATAGATAGTACATTTTTTTTGATTATTTTATACATAAAATGCTATTTAATATATACTATATTACTATATATAATATTAAAAAAATATAAAATATTACTATATACAATATTAAAAAAATATAAAATATAACTATAAACAATAATATATGTTAATAAAAATATCATAAATGTAAAAAATATAATCACTTATTCTTTGACAACTAAATCAGATGTACAATTCGGGCATTTTACAGCATTAATATTTATACTAGAACAGCAATATGGACAAATCTTTTCTTTGGATTGTTTATCATCTTTTTCTTTTTTTATAGATTTTTCTTGTATCTTATTAAATAGTTTTATAATTATAAATAATGATAAAGCTGTAATTATAAAACTTATTATAGTATTAATAAATACTCCTACCCCTATTACAACAGCACCTGCACTTTTAGCAGCTTCTATAGAGTTATAGCTTCCCAAAGTATCAGCACCTTTTTTTAGTACTATGAATATATTAGAAAAATCTATACCGCTTAGTATCATTCCTATAGGAGGCATTAATATATCATCTACAAAGGAATTAACTATCTTTGTAAATGCCGCTCCGATAACTAAACCAACAGCCATATCCAATATGCTTCCTTTCATAATAAATTTTTTAAACTCTTTTATCATAATAAAATCCCAATAATATTTTTTATTATATTATATATCAAAAATAAAAAAGAGGCAGTACAAAATACTGCCCCTTCTTTTTCAATAAACCTCGTATATATATTTTATAAATCAGTTTTCTATTTTATTATCTGTAATAGTAGTATCTCATTCTATAGCTATTTAATTGTGCTAATTGCTCATCTGTGAGAACATCTAAAACAGCAACATCTTTTTCAATTCTAAGATAATCTATTTCTTTTTCTAAATCTTTCTTTTGATTGATTAAGTCTTTTATTAAGTTTAAATCAATATCTATTTTTTCTCTTTCTAATTTGAATTTATAATCAATATTTCTTTTTTGATATTCTAAATCATTGATTTTTAATTCATACTCATAAAATATTTTGCTCATTTCATCAATTTGCTGATCTGTCAAATATATTCCGGCATTTCTGCACATTCTGTATATATCACCTCTTGCACCAGGTCTATGTCTAGGACTTGGAGGAACAGGTTCTCTATCTCTAGGAGCTGGAGGAACTGGCTCTCTATCTCTTGGAGTAGCTTCATATCTGTATCTAGGTTCCTTAGCTGGATCTGGTGCTGGAGGCTGTGCAAAAGCAATTGATGATATTAAACTGATTATAAAAAGCGATAATAATATTTTAGTTTTCATGTTTTAATCTCCTTAATAATAATATAAAAACATCTTGTTTTTCTTGATATATTAGACGAGTATTTCATATAAAAGTTCCCAATAATATTTAATAAATAAAAAAAATTAATTAATAACATCAAAATTTATCCTATATTAATTTACATTTTTTCATACTATTGTACAAAGAATACTTTTTTATAAAAATACCATATAAAATTATGAGTTAAACTATTTTTATTTAATATAAATTTAGAATATGTAAAAATAATAATATAATTTAGGTACTGCTTATTATAGATAAAAAGAGACTTAAAGTATTTAAGCCTCTTTTTATTTTTTAATATCTTGTACTAACTCTATAACTCTACATATCTAATTTCTCTAATATAAGAGTTAAATCTTTTTTATCTATTACAATATTCGCTTCTTTTTTTAGAATCTCTTTAGCACAGAAAGCAGCTTTATTTTTGGCGTATTTAAACATACTCAAATCATTAGCACCGTCTCCAACAACTAAAGTATCATCATAAGAAATATTTAAAAGCCTCTGCAATGTTAAAAGCATATTTCCCTTGCTGTCAGAAAACATCATCTCGCCGCCAACTTTTCCTGTAAGCACATCATCTTTAACATGAAATATATTTGAAAACTCTGCATCTAAATTTAATTTCTTAGCAAATGGAACAGTGGCATTTTTGAATCCGCCTGAAAAGCATACGCATTTATAATCTTTTTTATGAAGCTCTTCAATCATTTCTTTTGCTCCGTTCATTATAGGAAGCGAATTGCAAATTTCATTAACAGTTTCTAATTTGATGCCTTTTAGTAAAGCTACCCTACTTTGCAAACTCTCAAAGAAATCTAATTCTCCTCTCATTCCTCTTGCTGTAATTTCAGAAATCTCTTTTGCAAAATTAGTTTCTCTGGCAATAATATCTAAAGTCTCGCCGTCCATTAAAGTAGAATCAAAATCAAAAACTGCTAATTTCATTTTTATTTATCCTATTTAAATTATAAAGTATATTCGGCTGTAAGTCTAACATATTTAGGGTCATGAACGCCTTCTATATTAGAAATTTTTGTTATAACATCATTTCCAATAACTCTATCAACATTTATTGCCATTATAGACATATTGCTTCCTTTAATATTTTCAGATACGCTCATTGAACCAATATTGATTCCGTCGCCTGAAAGAACTGTCGCAACTTTTGCTATCATAGCAGGCTGGTTTATATGAGGAACTATCAATATATGAGGCTGAGGTTTTATTATAACATCATAATCATTAAATTTAACTATCCTTGCAATATTTTTAGCTATCAATGATACAGATACGCTTGTTGTGTCTTTATCAGTTGTTAATTTTACTTTAAGTATGCTTGTGAAAGTTGAAGGAGCTTCAGATTTAATAGTTTTTACTTCAATACCTCTTTGTTTGGCAAGATAAGGAGCATTAACATAATTAACATCTTGGAACATATAAGATAATGCACCTTTTAATATAGCAACCTCAAGAGGCTGAATATCTAAATTAATTAAATCGCCCTGAGCTGTTATTTCAAGAGATTTTATTTTTCCATTAGCAGTCTGCATTATCATTTCGCCTGCATTCTCTGAGATTTTCATGTAATCTTTTACAGGCTCTAATTTTTCAGGATTAAGAGAAGGTATATTAACTGCTGATTCAGTATATCCTCCTGATAATACCTGTTTTATCTGTTTAGCAACATCTAAAGCAACATTAATCTGTGCTTCTTTTGTACTAGCTCCAAGATGGGGTGTAAGTATTAAATTATCCTTTTTATATTCAACTAAAGGACAAGTTTCTATTTTAGGCTCATTTACAAATACATCTACTGCAGCGGCTGCTATAGTACCATTTTCTAAAGCATTTTTTAAATCTTCTTCATTAACAAGTCCGCCTCTTGAACAGTTAATAATTATTGCTGTATTTTTCATCTTGCCCAAATTATCTTTATTTATAATATTATTTGTTTCAGGAGTTTTTGGTATATGAAGAGATAAATAATCCAATTTAGGTAAAAATTCATCTAAAGAAGTTTCATAAACTGCACCGGTTTTCTGTACAACTTCTTCTGTAGCAAAAGGGTCATAAACTATTACTTTCATTCCAATAGCCAAAGCAATATGAACAACCTTTCTTCCTATTCTTCCAAATCCCATAACACCTAAAGTTTTTCCTAAAAGCTCATTGCCTGTGAATTTATCTCTATTCCATTTAGCTTCTTTAGTAGATACTGCAGCAGGTACTATATTTCTTGAAACAGCAAGCATTAAAGCTATAGTATGCTCTGATGCAGCAATAGTATTTCCATCAGGAGAGTTTACTACTATTATACCTTTTTCCGTGGCGGCTTCTACATCTATATTATCAACACCAACACCGGCACGTCCTATTATTTTTAAATTCTTTCCAGCTTCTATAATTTTTCTTGTTACTTTAGTCTGACTTCTAACCATCAAAGCATCATATTCAGCAATAACTTTTACTAGTTCATCTTCGCTCATAGTAGGAAGAAATACAGCTTCAGAAACATCAGCTATTATATCCTTAACGCATTCATTTACCTTATCAGTTATTAAAACCTTCATTATAATTTTCTCCTTATTGTTGCTATACTCGAAAAATCCTATAAGCTCCTCGATAATAAATTATCGAGGTTGCTTTTTCTAGATTTATAATTATTATAAAAAATAAAATATTCTAATATAATGATTTCTCATTATATTAGAATATATAAAATAATCAAAACTATTTACTATTATTTATTTAATTCTTCAATTAACTTTTTAACTCCGCTTCCAACTTCAAATTTATATCCTAATTTTATAAGGCTAGCCTCCAATGAGCCCATAGCCATTATTAAATCTCTTTCACATACAAATCCAAGAGTACCAATTCTAAAGATTTTATTTTCTAAATTACCCTGTCCATTTGCAACTATTATACTATAATCTTCTTTCAAAGTTTTTCTTATATCAGGTACGCTTATTCCTTCCGGAGGAAGTATTGAAGTTATAGCATAACTTGCTTTATTATCATCTTCTACAAATAATTTCAATCCTATAGTTTTTACAGCATTTCTCAATGCTAAAGAAAGTTTTTTATGTCTTTTATTAACATTTTCTATGCCTTCTTCTTTTATCATTTTTAAAGCTGTATGAAGTGAAGTTATAAGATTAACTGCTGGAGTAAAAGGAGTAGTATCTTTAGCTAAAGACTTTTTATGCTCAGTCCAATTAAAATAAAAACTAGGATACTTACATTTCTCATGCATTTTGAAAGCATCTTCGCTAGCAGTTAAAAATGAAAGCCCAGGAGCAATCATAAATCCTTTTTGAGAACCTGATATAGCTACATCAATATTCCACTCATCAGTTTTAAACTCCATAGCACATAAACTTGTTATACCATCTACAACTGATACAGCACCATGTTTTTTTATGATAGAACATAATGTTTTAACATCATTAGCAGCACCTGTTGAAGTTTCGCTGTGAGTAAGGGTTACAATTTTTATCTCTTTATCTTTATTCAAAGCTTCTTCAAGCATTTCAGGAGTTATAACCTTACCTGCTTCAACTTCTATTTTTGTAACTACAGCTCCTCTGCTCGCTGCAATTTTTGCCCATCTTGCACCGAAATTACCAATGGACAAGCATAATACCTTATCGCCTTCGTTAATAAGGTTTTCTAAAGCAGCACACATAGCACCTGTTCCGCTTGCTGTAAATAAAAACACATCATTTTTTGTCTGAAACACATATTTTAAATCTTCATAAACTTCTTTTAATATGTTTGAAAACTCTTTACTTCTATGTGCCATAGGGTGTTTTGCCATTTCTACCAAAGCTGATTCAGGTACTGGTGTAGGTCCTGGTATCATCAAAAAAGTTTTATCCTTCATTATGGAGTCTCCTTAAAAATAACAATACAATAAAAAATATTTCGTATATTATAGTACATATATTATTTTTTACAATACTGTATTTAGTAATATTTATATAAAATAATTATTTTACATATAAAAATAATCGTTTTTTATAATTTATTTAATATAAAAAATAGTTTTTCTTAATTATATTAATTAGATATTAATTCTAATCATATACAAATAATAAACAGTACAAAACTATTATGATAGCAATTAAAAAATACTATAAAATTTCAATATAATATTTTATAGTAAATAATAATTATAAACTTTAGTAAAGTAAAATTTCAGACTAGATATTATATAATAATATTTATAAGTTTTTTAAATTAATACCTTTTTTATTTGCAATATAAATTTCAAGAAAATATTTTAATACAAAACTCCTTGACAATACAGTATCTTTTATATATTATTTAATATCTAATTTTTTATTTATCATAAAAACAAATATATAACTTACTTTAATTTAAGGAAAACAAATAATGAAATCATTAAAAAAAGAAATTATATATCCTATTATATTTGCAATTCTCTCTATACTATTTTTCTACAGCAACTTAACATTTTCCTATCTTCAAATGGGCGATGTTATATTATGGGATATTAAAAATATTAAAGATGCAATATTCAGCGGAAATTTATATTTCTGGAATAATGCTTACTTTACTATAGCCGCTTCTTCAACAGTGCCTATTCATCCAAAGTCATTATTAATAGCATTATTACCTAATAATATATACCCTCAAGTAAGTATAATGTTTCATATAACTATTATGGGATATGGATTATTCTTATTCTTAAGAGAAAAGAAATTATCAATAAAAGCATCTATGTTTGGTGCGGTTGCTTTGATGTTTTCAAACGCTATGATAACATTAATACTTCCGGGACATTTAGGTAAATTTGAAACTTACTGTTATTTTCCATTTGTATTGTATTTCCTTTCAAAAGCTATGAATAGTGAAAAATGGATTCATTTCCTTCTTACAGGTGCTTTTTTGGGAATATCGTTTTTAGGCGGAGCTTTGGACGTTGCAATGTACTTCGCTTTATTTTTATCATGTTATTTCTTATACTTGCTTTACAATAAAAAAAATGATAAGAAAATAATTGACTTTATAAAAACAGATATAAAAAAAATAATTCTTTTATGTGTAAAATTTGCATTAGTAGCAGTATTTTCTTTTTTAATGTCTATACAAATTATAATGATAACAAGAAATACTCAGGATATGGGAGCAGCCGGAGTTACAGATAAGAATCAGTTATGGGAATGGGCAACAAGATGGTCATATCCGCCTGAAGAAGTATTGGGATTCTTTATGCCTGGATTCTTCGGATATTATTCAGGAAGTCAGACTCACCCTTATTGGGGAAGAATAGCTAATATGCCGGGAGAGCCTAAAACTTCAAACTTCTCCTTAACTTCTGCTAATATTGGTTATATTACTTTCATTTTTATAATATTTGCAATATTTATAAGCAGAAAAAAATACAGTGAAAAATATTTCTGGATTGGTACTGCCCTATTCTTTTTAATAGCAAGTTTCGGAAGATATTTTCCTGTTATTTATGGAGCTTTATTTCAAATACCAATATTTAGAGATGCAAGAAATCCTAATAAATTTATAGAAATTATACCTATTCCATTTGCTATACTTTCATCATTTGCATGCGATTATATATTTAAAGCATTAGAAGCAAAAAAAGAGGATAAGCTATTAAAATATTTAGAAGATGATTATAAATATATAAATATAGCTCAAAAAATTATGTATGTAATAACAATAGCTTCTGCTGTACTTGCATTAATAACAATATTAACAAATGGAATGATATATAGTAGTTTTGTAACTTATTGGAAGGAAGCTAATGCTGCATTAATATCAAAAAATATATTTATGTCATTTATAAGATTAACTTTAATATCTTCTTCTGTACTTCTTTTAATCAACAATGCTATTTCATTAAAAGAAATAACTATAAAAGATAAATTCCTTGTAATAGTACCTTTAATAGGATTTATATTATTTTCAGTATATGATTTAGGACATATAGGTTTCCTTATAATAGGAAGTATAATAGTATTTTTATATGTTGTAATAGCTAATAAAGATAAATTATTCTATAAATATTTACCTTATATCTTTATAGCTGTATTATTCTTGGATTTGGCTCAAAGCGGAAACATGTTTGTAGTCAAATCTAATTATGATCAAATGTATAAATCTACTACTATAGTTGATCATATATTGAATGAAAAAGGCAATGAAACAACAATGCCTATATTGATTCCTTATCTATATAGATACACTACTCATACAATGCCTTATTACAAAATACCTTTAACTGAACCGCCTGCTGCAAGCCGATTATCAAAAGATATTACAGATGTATTTTCAGCATTCAGAATAAATGATTATGTAGGTTATCAGCCTAGACTTATGGATTTACTTGGAGTAAGATATATTCTAAGTCCTACATATTTGGATCAGTCCATACTTTCTAATGATTTGACAAAGATAACTGAATATCAGGATCAATTCTCTGCTGCTGTATTATATGAACTTAAAGGATATAGAAATAAGTATGAATTTGTTAATAATGCTTATAATGCTGTAGATTTCAATGACGGACTTGGAAGAATTACAATGCCTAATTTCAATTTAGCTAATGAGGTTGTTTTACTTAATAATTCAAATAATAATATTACTTTAAATAATAGCAATGCAATATATACTGCTGAATTACTTGAAGAAAGTAATAATAAAATAGTAATTAATGTAAAAACTCCTGAAGCTGGTGTTCTTGTATCTAAAGAGCGTTATAATACAGATTGGTCTGTAACTGTAAATGGAGAAAAGAAAGAGCTATTAAATGCTAATCTCTTATTCAGGGGTGTTTATGTTGATGCTGGGGATAACAATATCGTATTTGAGTTCACACCTACAATGAAATATTTATACAGTACAATAATTTGCTGGATAATATTTATAGTAATTTCTATACTCAATATAGTTTTATATTTCAAAAAACAAGATAATTAATAATAAATTTTATAAAAATATATATTTTATGTAAAAACAGTTTTAATATTTTCATATTAGAACTGTTTTTTTAAATTTACAGCAAATATGTACGATAATATGTAAGCAATAATTATAAAAAATAAATACCTTGTAAATAAGAAGTAAAATATTTGTAAAAAATATTGACACATAATAATAAATATGATATACTAATAATATAAAAGGAGGAGGAGGTTATTTATGAAAATACTTAAAGTAATATTAACAATTATCATAATCTCTTCCAGCAGTCTATTGGCAGATGATTGGATAGTTTCTCCTGAACAGCTGCCTCAAAGAGCTAGACAATTTATAGCTCAAATATTTCCTGATGCACAAATATGGTATGTTGAAATGGATGATGGTAAATATGAGGTAGAGCTTTCCAACGGCATAAAAATAGACTTCTTAGGAAATGGCGATTGGAAGGAAATAGATGCAGAGTATATTGGAATACCATATAATGCTTTTCCTGCCAATGTTGCAAACACTATAAGAAACACATATCCGCAAACCGTTATAATAAGTGCTGAAAAAAAATGGGGCACTTATGAAATAAAGCTTAATAATATGATGGAGCTTTATATATCTTCTGACGGTCAGCTGATAGGACAAAAATTCGACGATTGATTTACTTTCCATCCCATATACAATGCAGGGTATTAGATTTCTAATGCCCTGTAATTTTTTAACAATCAAAATTCAAAATAAATTAAAACGAATATACTAAAGCTATAAGCATTATATTATCAATCCTTATAATACTTACTGTAATATTCATAGCTTTTTATAACTCTCTCTACATAATATTCGGTTTCTTCGATATCAATGAATCTTCCTGTACGATACATATTATTAGTGCCATATTCTGCTTTCCATCTTCTTCCGCGACCTGAACCGGCATTATAACTTGCTGCTACTAATATATAATTACTTGCCTTTTGACTGCTGAATAACCAGCCTAAATGAGAAACACCTAAATTAATATTTTGTTTAGGATCTGTTAAATCTAAAGGATTATATCTATATCTAGCCTTTTTATTTTCAGCTGCTGCTGTTGTAGGCATTAACTGCATAAGCCCCATAGCTCCAACCCAAGATTGAGCTTTAGGATCAAATAGACTCTCTTCACGCATTATAGCATATACGAATGCAGGCTCTATTTTATAATATTTAGCTTCAGGTACAACATACTCATCAAAATATCTAGGATACACTCTCTTTCTAAACTCATCCGGAAGTAAATCAACATTATCCTTATAAGGATATCCAAAATATTTACCTATATTCGCTGATACTTGTATAAGCCTTTTTGTATTTCCTGAATCTTTAAATATTTTCTCAGCAAAATAAAATAAAGGATATGTTACCTGTGTCTTTTTAAATATTTTATCAAACTCTGTATATGCATTATCATAATCGCCGTAATAGTATAATATTATTGCTTTATTAACTTCTTTTCTGGTCTGGAGTGATAATTCATTAAATAAATCATTCTCGCTTTTATTAGCATATAAATCTTTTACAAATTTATTATGCATAAGAATATTTTTAGCTAATGCCCTAGCCTCTATTGTGATATTATCTTCTTTGCCTGTAGCAATATAATTTAAAAATTGTATCTTATTAAGCATCTGCATAGATTTAGCAAAATTAGAATTCGCATAATATCTTTTAGCTTCATTCAAATAATAAGTATTGCTAAGCTGAACATTAGCTATCATTTCATTATTTGCAAGACTCAAAGCACCTTTTACAAAATAATGGCTTTTACTTGTAAGAAGTGTTTTCATTAAATATTCATCTCTTTTTTCAATATCTCCAAACTCTTCAGCAGTCCACATATTCCAAGATAATGCAAAATCATTCCTGAAACTAGGATATCTTGCCTCTAAAGCCTTAGTAGCAAAATAAGTTTCTGTTTTATTATTTAATTTGAATGCCTTTCTTAAATACGATTTTAAAGCAAGCTCTGTATGTCTGCTTTTAGGAAATCTTTTCATTACATTTGTAAGATAAGTCTTTGCCTGAACTAAATTATTTCCATTCAAACTCAAAGTAACAAAACTATTATATATTCTAGGTACATAATCATCTCTAGGATACTCTTTCAAAAAAGTATTATAGAGATCTGCTGCCTTATTATAATTTTTTAATTTAGTATAATTATCTGCTGAATAGTAAAGCCCTAATCTTCTATGTGATTTATTATTGGCGTTTGATAAATATTCATCGAATAAAGCTGCAGCATCTTTTCTATTTCCGGACTTCTGTTTAATTCTAGCCATATAATATGTAGAACTTGCCTTATGCGAATTATTATCATATAAATATTCAAAATGCTTCAAAGATGCCTTTCTATATCCTGCTTCATAAAGTATGGCTGCTGTTTTAAATTTTAAATTATTTGGAAAGGATGAAATATCTTCGGAAAAATTATTATTATAATATATAGCAGCCTCACTTAATCCGAATCTATTTAGAAGTTCATAAGCTATCATTCTAGCCTTATTAGTATCATCAGTATTTCTTAAAGCTCTTATTCCTACAAACTCTTTAATCCACTTTTGAGTCTTTCCATTAAAAAAATTGCTTATAGGATAATCATCTCTATAAAACTCTGCTAATGCTTTATACTGCTCTGCATAAGGATATAATGATGAACGCGGATATTCTTTCATCAATAAAGCATATAAATCTATTGCTTCATTATACATATCTGTAAGAAAAGCACTTTTAGCACCGTAATATATAATATAATCCCTTATAATCATATCATCTTCTGTATTCATGATATTTATAAATTGATTATAAGCCTCTAAATATTTTTCTCTATTATAAAGTTCTAATGCTGTACCATAATTGATTTTATTTTTTGATATAATATTCTTTTGCAATGACATATCCTGAGCACCCAATATAGATGTCATTACAATAACAATGATTTCAAAACAAAATGTAAAAAGTAAAACTCTTTTATTAAAAATTTTTAAGATAGTATTTTTCATTTAATATAAGCCTGAAATAGTTTTTATATAGCAGCTATTATTGTATTACTTTTTTGATTTTTTGCAAATAAATTTTACATTTCGATTATATACTGAAAGGATTTCATTTTGCCGACTACTACACATTATATAATTATTATCAACTTTTTTGCCGCACACGCTCTGCGGACTTCGTCAAAGCTGCTGCCACAGGCACGCTTCGCGAAAACGCAATTGTTAGAACTTTATATTAAAAATATATGTATTAAATGTATGATTTAACCTAAATTTAGGTTAAAAATGCAGTTGTTTTGGTTCTTTTATACCAATAAAAGAACTGGGGTATGGGGCAAAGCCCCATATATTAAAAAGAAACTATAGTTTTATTTTTGACAAAATATAGTTGTTTTGGTATATACTGAAAATTTTTAAGTTTGTCAACTGATGCACTTTATATATAATTATCAACTTTTTTGCCGCACACGCTCTGCGGACTTCGTCAAAGCTGCTGCCACAGGCACGCTTCGCGAAAACGCAATTGCTATAACTTTATATTAAAAATATATGTATTAAATGTATGATTTAACCTAAATTTAGGTTAAAAATGCAGTCTTTCGCGAAGCGTATCCGAGCCTGTCGAGGATATAGGTTCTTTTGGTCACAAAAAGAACTGGGGGTGTTACGAAGTACGCAGAGCGGAGGACTAGCCCCCACAAAACATAAATTTAAAATTGCTTTTTTAACAAACTTAAAAATTTTCAGTATATTTCAAATATGTCTATAAAATAACTACATATTAATCTTGATAATATTTACTGTAATGTTCATAACTATTAATAACTTTCTCTACATAATATTCAGTTTCTTCAATATCTATAAATCTTCCTGTACGATACATATTATTAGTACCATATTCGGACTTCCATCTTTTTCCGCGTCCTGAACCTGCATTGTAACTTGCAGCCACTATTATATAGTTGCTTGCATTTTCATTTTTAAATAACCAGCTTAAATGTCCGATACCTATATTAATGTTTTGTTTAGGATCGGTTAAATCTAAAGGATCGTATCTATATCTAGGATTTCTATTTTGCTCTGCAGCTGTTGCAGGCATTAACTGCATAAGTCCCATAGCTCCAACCCAAGATTTAGCCTTAGGATCAAATGTACTTTCCTCACGCATTATAGCATATACAAATAACGGGTCTATCTTATAATGCTTTGCCTCTGGAAGAACATACTCATCAAAATATCTTGGATAAACCATTTTTCTAAACTCATCCGGAAGCAAATCTGTATTATAAGTATAAGGATAATCAAAGTACTTTCCTATATTAACAGATATTTGCATAAGCCTTTTAGTATTCCCTGAATCTTTAAAAATCTTTTCAGCAAAATAAAATAATGGATAATTTACTTTTTCAGCTTTTTTAAATATTTTATCATATTCTGTGTATGCATTATCATAATCGCCATAACAGTATAACAATATTGATCTATCAACTTCATTGGTAGTTTGTAATGATAATTCATTAAATAAACTATAATCAGTTTTATTTGAATATAGTTCTTTTACAAAATCATTTTGCATAAGAATATTTTTAGCCATATCTCTGGCTGATTTCATCAAATCATCTTCTTTTCCGGTAGCAATATAATTTAAGAACTGAATCTTATCAAGCATTTCCATAGATTTAGTATAGTTTGAATCAGTGTAATATTTTTTAGCTTCATCAAAATAATAAGTATTGCTGATTTCAACATTTTTAATCATATCATAATTAGCTAAAGTTAAAGCACCTTTTACAAAATAATGATTTTTACTTGTAAGAAGCGTTTTCATTAAATATTCATCTCTTTTTTCAGTATCTCCAAATTCTTCCGCACTCCACATGCTCCAAGACAATGGAAAATCATGCCTGAATGTAGTATATCTTTTCTCTAATGCAGCAGCTGCAAAATAAGTTTCTGTTTTATTTTTTAATTTAAATGCCTTTCTTAAATATGATTTTAATGCTAATTCAGTCTGCCAGCTATTTGGAAATTTATTCATAACATTAGTTAAATAAACTTTTGCCTGAACTAAATTATTTTTATTCAAACTAGTATTAACAAAATTATTATATATTCTAGGAACATAATCATCTCTTGGGTACTCTCTCAAAAATGTATTATACAATTCCATTGATTTAGCATTATTTGTCAATTTAGCATAATTACCTGCAGAATAGTAAAGCCCCATTTTTCTATATGTTTTATTATTAGCATTAGATAAATATTCATCATACAATTTAGCTGCTTCTCCCCTATTTCCTTCTGCTTCATTTATTCTAGCCATATAATAAGTTGAATTTCCCTTATTATAATTATTAGAATATAAATATTCAAAATGTTTTAATGCAGATTTCCTAAATCCGGCATCATAAAGTACAGAAGCTGCTTTATATTTTAATTCATTATCAAATAAAGATATTTCATCTTCATAATTATCATTATAATAAATAATAGCTTCACTATTTGATAATTTAGTTATAAGTTCATAAGCTATCATCTTAGCTTTATTAGTATCATCAGTATTTCTTAAAGCTCTTATACCTACAAATTCTTTAATCCATTTTTGTTTCCTGCTATTAAAAAAGTTGCTCACAGGATAATCATCTCTATAGAACTCTGCTAATGCTTTATACTGTTCAGCATAAGGATATAACAGAGAATTTGTATATTCTTTCATCAATAATGAATACAAATCTATGGCTTCATCATACATATTTGTACTTAAAGCACTTTTAGCACCATAATATATAATATAATCTTTAATGATTGCATCTTCATCTCTATTCATTATATTAGTAAATTGATTATATGCTTCTAAATACTTTTCTCTATTATATAACTCTAATGCAGTACCATAATTGATTTTATTCTTTGAAGTGATTTTTTTCTTTAAAGAAATATCCTGTGCAGTAAGCATAGATGCAATTACAGCAACAATAATAGCAAAACAAATAACAATTAATATAAATCTTTTAAAAGCTTTATTTTTCATTTACACAAAACCCAAATATAATTTTTTATATATAAATTTGTATTTTATTATTTTTACAATTTTTTGCAAATCAATTCAATATATTAATCATAAAAAATAATGGTAATTTATCAATATTTTTGTATATTAACTATAAACAAATTATGGAGAAATATATAAAATGGATTTAATAGAATTAAGAGATAAGCAAAAAAAATTCTTTCAAACATCAAAAACTTTATCCTATAATTTCAGAATAGAACAATTAAAAAAATTAAAATCAATGTTAATAAAATATGAAAAAGATTATATAGATGCATTATATAAAGACATGCAAAAATGCGAGTTTGAGTCTATAGCTTCAGAATTTTATATGGTTATAGAAGAAATTAATTTATTCATAAAAAATTTAAGAAGATGGATGCATCATAAAAAAGTAAAAAAGAACATGATAACAATGGATGCTAAAACAATGGTTATAAATAAGCCATTTGGAGTATCATTAATAATATCGCCTTGGAATTATCCTGTTCAATTAACTTTTCTTCCGCTTGTAGGAGCAATAGGTGCAGGAAATACAGCTATAATAGCACCTTCCCAATTAACGCCGGAAGTTTATGATGTAATTTATGATTCAATAAAAAATACATTTGATGAAGAGTATATTGCCGTTATAGATAAAACTGTGCCTCCAGAAAGTACAACAAAAATAGAATATGACAAAATTTTCTTTACAGGCTCCCCAAGAGTTGGAAAAATCATTATGGCAAATGCATCAGAATTTCTCACTTCTGTAACTTTAGAACTTGGAGGAAAATCACCTGTAATAATAGATGATATAAAAGGAAATAATTTTAATAAAGCCGTAAAAAGAATAATATGGGGTAAATTTTTAAACTCAGGTCAAACTTGTATATCTCCTGATTATATATTATTAAGAGAAGATTTAAAAGAAAAATTTATAACTGCATTCGGTAAAGAAATAGAATTATTCAATAAAGAAAGAAAACTGCATAGAATCATAAATGAAAATCATTATAAAAGAATAAAATCATATTTGAATGACGGAAAAATAATTTACGGCGGCAAATATGATGATAATAATTTATCCATTTCTATTACAATAGTAGAACCTAGAGATTTAGAAACTAATATAATTAAAGATGAAATATTCGGAAGCGTATTCCCAATACTATATTACAAAACAAGAGAAGAAGCAAGAGATATAATAAATAAAGTTTGCTCAAAGCCTTTAGCTATGTATGTATTTTCAGAGGATATTGCTTTCAATTATTATTTTATAGAGAAAATGAGTTACGGATGCTGTGCTGTTAATGATACTATAAGTCAAATACTTAATCCTCATGCTCCTTTTGGAGGAATTGGAAACAGCGGTATAGGACAGTATCATGGTTACGATAGTTTTAAATGCTTCTCAAAAGAAACAACTATTTTAAATAAAGGCTATGGTTTTGAAATAGATACCAGATATCCTCCTTATGAAAAAAATATAAAATCATTAAAATTTTTATACAACCTTACAAAGAAATAAATATTATGTTTAATAACAAAAAAGGCCTATATTGAATATCAATATAAGCCTTTTATTTTTAACTTAATTATTTATTAATCAGTTTCCCCAAACATCAGGTTCAAACTCTTTATTAACTCTATTATAATCTACAATATCAACTCCGTTATAATAGAATTTCAATATATCTTTATAATCTTTTTTAACCTGTGCCATACCATAAGCACCCCACTGACACATACCTACACCATGTCCGCTTCCTTTTCCAGTGATTATGATACCATTATCAACTTTTTTGATAGTGAAATTAAGTGAAGGTACTAATCTAGGAGAAAGAGTAGTTCTGAAATCTCTAGAACTAATATCACTGTCATCTATTTTTATATTAGTAGCTTTTCCAGATTTAGGATCTGTGCTTATACCTATAGAAGATTTTTCACTAGCATGAACAGAATAATTAGCTAAATCATTATTAAGTTCATTATAGCTTAAAGCATTAGTCCAAGGTTTAATCTGAGCATTACAATAAGGACAAGAAACTCCTTCCAAATAAGGAACAGCAACACCGAATACATTTTCTGCACTGTCAGTATGTCCGCCGCATAAAGCACTGAAATATGTAGCTATAACTTTTCCTTTATAAACAGCAATCTCATATCTAGTTCTGTCAACTGCCTGCTCAACAGACCAATTCATTTTTTCTTTGCCGTTATAAACTTGATATTTTGTAGTATTATCAACATCAAAAGGAAGTTTATTAGCATTTTTTAATATATGATACATAGCATAAGTTCTAGCTGCTACTGCCTGAGCTTTTAAAGCTTCCATAGGCCAATCAGGAGACATTTCATGAGGAAGTACTCCTTTAACATAATCTTCAATATTAAGTTCATTAACTACTATCATTGTGTTATTGTATGGAATGAACATTAAAGAACCATAATATTCAACACCATTTAAAGTAAATCCGTCCTGAGTTTCAAATACTATACCTTCTTTATAAACCCCAACATCATTAACTTTTAATCCCAATCTGTTTTCAACTACCTTTACAGTTTCATTAGTAAGAGCAGATATAATTTCACTTTCATATTTATAATTGTATGCCTTATAAGGACCTTTGATATTAATAGTATATGGAGCTTTTACATCTGTTAATTGTACTCTGATAATATTTTGATTTGCAAATGCATATATACTATTCATTGCCAATAATACTAGCAATAAAAAGAAATACTTTTTGACTCCCATAATTTTAACGCCTCCTTGCTGTAAATAAAATTATTCGCTAAAATTATCGGATACTTAAAAACTTACTTTATTTATTTTAATTCTAATTCTTCAGACTGCTTAGTTTTCCAATCTATATGAAATTTCTTCCAATTATTTATATCAAATATATTATCTTTAACAAAATAATAATTATCAAAATTATATGAATTTTTAAGCTGATTTTTTATTTCAAAACTATTAAGATTAATTATATAAGCACCATTATTTTTATAATCATTAGTTATTAATTTATTATTAAATGGGTTTTTTACTGAATCTATATGTTTAACTGCTAAATAAGGCATATCTGCTATTGTCATAAAATTTGTATCTACTTTAATACTGCCTTTTCTATTAAAATCTTTACACATAAGCAAAGCATTATACCAAGAAGCAAATTGTATATTTTCATTGGTAAAAACTGTAGTATTTAATAATCTTCCATGATCTGAAACTAATATTATTTTTGTATTATCATAAACTTCATTATCTTTTAAAAAATTTATAAAATCAATTAAAATATTAATAGAAGCAACATTAACATAAAAATGCCTAACACTATTTTCATCTTTATAAATATATAAATCATCATCTGATACAGGTAAGGCAGAATAACTAGGTAAGTAATCTGAATTAAAAAAATTTGGTTCATGGGTCATCATATTATGTAGTATATTATAATAATTGCCTTCTTCTTCTATACTTACAAAATCCTTAATCGATGACAACATAGCATAATTATAAATACTAGAGTTTATAGAATTTTCTGAAGCATATGGTAAAAACCAATTCTTATCCTGATAAAAATCATATCTTAAATTTATAGGCATCATTCTGAATAATGAAAATCTTATAAATTTATTTTTTTTATCATTCCTTGAATACTCATTTATATCAAAATTACTTCCGCCTAAATATTTATTTAAAGAATAATTATATATAGAATTATTATTATAAACATTCATATTACTGTAATCTTTAAATATGCTTAAATCTTGAGTATCAGAAAATCCTGCATATACTGGCTCTAATATACTAGATTCATATCCGTATTTTGATAATGCTAATGGAATTGTTAGCAATGCTTCATTATGTTTTTCTGCCAAATTATTAGTACCACTGATTGATAATTCATAAGGGAGATTATAATATCCTCCATAAAGCGATGATATAGTAGCAGTAAAATCTGAAAAAGACACTGTGTTAGGATAAATGACAAAACCGTCTAGTTTATCCTTATACTCTGGGTATCTTTCTAGAGCATCTATCCAATATGAAGGTATTGCTCTATCCAATATAAACACAAATATGTTTTTACCGCTCTTTGACAACTTAAATAAACTGCTAACATTGGAATGACTATATTTATTAATATCATTCAATTTTTTATGGTAGTTATATATTTTTATAATATCATAAGCAGATATAGATACTAAAACTAATAACAATATAAAATATATGTTAAGCAAAATATTGATTTTTTTTATTCTTAAAATAAAAACTAATACAGAAATAAATAATATCAGATAAAATATATTAAAGAATATTTCTTTATATGAAGCTAATAAATAAATGGTATTATCAAATATAAAATCAGAATTAATATTAAAATAATTACCAGTCATAATAAATGTATCTATTAATACTAAAACAGATATAAATATAGATAATAAAGTTAAATAATTCTTTATTCTTTTAGAAAATAATGAATATAAAAACATAGGATAAAAAAACAAAATACCAAATGAAATAAAAAAATTATTAAATATAAAATAAAAAGGAGTATCAAACTCATGCGGAGAACTTGATATTAATGAACTTGGTATAAAAAGACCTGATAATACAGCAATACTTAAAGAAGATATTAACATAATTTTATAGCTATTATTTTCAAATAAAACTTTAATTTCATCTTTTTTATAAAATATTAAGTTGTATATATTTCCAATATTAAATATTATTGTGAATATTAGTATAAAGATAAATATGTTTATAATATATGTTCTAGGTGAAAGTTTATAATAAATCTCTATATTTTTATCTATATCCTCTATAGGGTATTTTAAATTAACAATAGCCAATATAGTAGAACTTCCTCTAAAAAATATAGAACTAACTTCATCAGGAAGTTTATCATCACGCCCTTCAAAATTAAATATATCACTGTTTATAAATATTTTGCTATAATATTTAATTTTAGTAAAATATGAGTAATGATTATCACGGTTTTGTATAAATTGAAAATCTCCCAAGTAACATTTTCTTTCTATATTTGATAAAATAATTAATGAGAAAAATACAATAGTCAAAAATACAAAAAATACATTATATGCCTTCAATAACTTATACTTATTCATCACAAATACTTCATATAATTTGAACTCTATTATAATATTTTTAATAAAAGAAAATAAACAGTTTATAGTCCAATAAAATAAAAGACCAGAAGGAGAAGTATATAATAAAACTAAAAATATTAATGATACAATATACAAAGAAATGCTTTCTTTAAATCTTAACTTCCTAGCATAAATAAATCCTGCAAGTAAACTAAATAAAGTCATTAAAAATGGAAGTAGATTTATACTAATATTGCCAATATGGATTAAAGCATCTGGTTTTGATAAGTCCTTAATAAATAGAAAAGAAACCCCATTTAATCCGGATAAACTATGAACAAAGTTGTATGCCGCTATAAAAAATGGTATTTGTATTAATAACCCTAATGTACCTCGAAATGCATATATAGTTTTGTAACCATTAATTCTTTGACAAGCTCTAATTAATAAATATCTTTGATCCCCTTTATATACAGCTTTGATATTATCAATCATAGGCTTCATCTTATTCTGAATGGCTCTTTCTTTAGACTGCCATGATTCTGCTACATTATATAAAGGAAGAGACAATAAATTAATACATAAACTTAATAAAAATAAACTCACACCATAACTTGATTCAAAAACATTATTAAATAGATAAAAAAGTATTTCTATAATAAACTCTATTGGATAGATAAAAATATTATAAAGTATATCAAAAAACATCACAAAACCCCCAAGAAATAATTTTCTTCGAGTTTGTGATTTTTTTTATAAAAAAATAATTTATATAAAAAATAAAATCTATGTTGACTGTTGACTGTTGACTGTTGACTGTTGACTGTTGACTGTTGACTGTTGACTGTTGACTGTTGACTGTTGACTGTTGACTGTTGCTCATATATTTTCCTCTTTAATTATATTATATTTTATATAAAAATCAAATTTCAACTATTTATTATTTTTTAATCTCAACTCAGAAATAATAATTCCAGCTAAAGTTAGAAATATACCTATTAACGCTATTAAAGTTATCTTTTCTTTAAGAACAATAACTGAAACAATTATTGTAATAACAGGAGTTAAATATACATATATATTGGTTTTTATAGCCCCTATTAAATCTGTAGCTTTATTCCAAATAATAAAACATATACCTGAAGCAAAAGTAGCCACAAATATCATGTTAAATAATGTTACAGGTTTTTTTAATGCCAAAAAATTAGGACTAAAATCTAAAAACAAAAATGAAGGAATCATAAATATTATTCCATAAAATATAATTTTTCTAGTAGATAAAATAACATCATATTTTTTATCTGTAATCTTTGTTATCAAAACAGAATAAAGTCCCCATCCCATACTTGATATTATTGCCAAAATATCTCCGAATGGATTTAATTGAAGTTCTATTTTACCATTAAAACTCAATATTATAATACCTATAATTGATATAATAAATCCAATAAAGAAATTTATATATGGCTTATCTATTTTTAATATAAATGAAAATATACCTGTAAATAAAGGAGCAGCTGCTATTATAACACTAACATTTGATGCCAATGAATAATCTATAGCTAAATTTAAAAATAAATTATATATAGTTATACCAGTTAAACCGCAAAGTGCAAAATATATCTCATCTTTTTTATTTTCAAGTATAAGTCTTTTAGGTTTTATTATTAACAAAAATAAATAACCTATTACAAACTGCATCACAAGTAACTCAAGAGGAGTAAAATCTTCTAATAGTATCTTAGTAGAAACATAAAGGGAAGACCAAAAAAATACACTTAAAAATGCTAAGAAATGTCCTAATAAATATTGTCCCATAAAATTATTCCATAAAAGTGTTTTTTATTTTTTCATCAAGAAATTAATATTAGAATGAAATCTAGATAGGTAATTTCTTCCTAAATCTATAGAATCATAAATCCAGCCCCATAATGCCCATATATAGTTAGACATAAGCTGACCTATAATTATTTCTTCATATGTGATATCTTTATAAATTTCTATAAATTTCATTATTTGATCTTTATTTAACTCTAATTCTGCTGTAAAATTACCAAGTTCCCATAATATAGAACTAAAACCAGCATATTCAAAATCAACAAATTTTATTCTTTCTCCATTGTACATTATATTAGGAAGCTGTAAATCTCTATGACATAATACTTGTTTACCTTTATCCATATCTCTAGCTAAATTTAATAAGAATTTATGTTCTGATTTATTAACTATTTTTATTTGAGAAAGTTTTTCATAATTTTCTATTTCTTCTACCATAGAAATAATCTTAAAATCCATATGATGTTCATGACTTATATTATGAAGTTTTTTCATTTGCTCTACTATCAAAGGAAAAATAACATCACAATTTTTTAAATCTTCAAAATCCAAAGATCTATATCCATATAAAAAATCAGTCAATTTTATATCACTATCATAAAAGTCACTTTTTGGAACTATATCTTTATCATATATAAGAGATAATATTTTCTTTTCAGAAGTTCTATCTATTATATTTTCTGTACCTTTACCAGGTATTCTTATAACTTTATCTTCACCTAAAAATTTAATTTTATAGTTAACATTTGTTATACCAGCAAGTTTCTCGATATTACCATTATCAGAACATTGCTCAGCTATTTCTTTAGGCGTTATCAGATCATGATATAAAGCATCTCTAAAGGAATCTATTTCAACATATAAATCATCATGATTAAAAGCATAAAAATTTATTTTATTTATTGATCTTAAAACACAATATTCCCAATATTCATCATCAGATGTATTAATCAACTCTTCTTTTAAAATTTTTAAATCTTCTTCATTATCAAATATAGCTATTCCATCACCATAACCGCTTGTAGCATTAGTATCTATATCTATTAATTTAAAATTTCTATCGACTATATATCCCCAAGATGTAACACCATCCACTATTTTTTGAGCTAAAAACTGAGATAAATCCGACCTTATATTAGAAAAAAAACTATTTTTTAAATATAAATCTCCATTAAATATTATTGTACCTTTTACTATTTCATCTATAACCAATTTTAATGAAGCACTGCTATTTTTAACTGCATAATCATCATATACTACTTTTTTAAAACCCAACTTTTCTTGATATTCATCAAACATTTCATGTTTATAACCTGTAACAACAACTATATCATCTACACCATTATTTTTTAATATTTTAACCATATTTTCAAGTAATGTTTTACCATTAATTTTTAATAAAGGCTTAGGTTTTATTAAAGTCATAGGAGCAAGCCTTGTTCCCCTACCAGCAGCAAGTATTATAGCTTTCATAATATCACCTTAATTTATATTTATATAGATAAATCCGTAAGCATATTTTTTATATAATCAGCAGATCTTTTAGCAGATTCACCAGGATACATATAAGCTTCTTCTTTGGCCTTAATAATATTATTTTTTAAAGTATCATTACTAATAGCATCAAGTATTATATCAGAAATATTTGAAAAATTATTTTCATCTAGCTTAAAACTTATTTTTGGCAGAGTTTCAAAAGTCCATACTTCTTCATCTATCTCTATGGCATCTGTACCTCTTTTATCAAATACAAAACTTGGTATTATAACAGGCTTTTCAAATAAAAAAGTATAATCAAATATAACACCTGAAAAATCAGATATCATAATATCAGCCCTAGCCAATGAATAAATATTTAACCTATTAAAATCCCATTCAACATTTTTTTTATCTTTATATCTTTCTTTAAATTTATCTAAAACATCTTTATCTGATATCACAGATTGTGGATGAGGTCTTATTATAACATTATAATCAGAATTAACTATATTATCTATTAATCTTTCTCCAAATCTCCTAAATATACAATTCATACCCCAAGATGGAGCTAATAATACAGTTTTTTTATTATTATCTTTATATTTTTCTTTTAATTCTTCAGATACAGCAGTTTTCAGTTTTGATAATTCATCTAAATAAGGACTTCCAACTACATATAGATCCTTTACAATTGTATTTCTTTTTCTTTCTAATTCCCTTATATCTCTTATTTGATGTTCCCCATTTAAAAATACAGTATCAAAAAAGTCCAATGAATACAAACAATAAGTAGATGTTTCTGCTGATGAATGAGTTATATGAATATATTTTTTTACCCCTTTAGAACGTTTCAATTGAAATACATCTAAATTAGGAGTTGTCATTAAACAAATATCTGCTTCTATAAAATTTAATTTAGCATAAGCCATATTACCTATACCTATAAACTCTGTATGAAGCAAATCATTTTTTATATCAAATATTGGATCATCTTCGCTTGAGCTATAATATATTACAGGTATTTCTAATTTTATTAACTCTTCTATGATAGGTTTAAATACATTATAATATCTTTTATCTTCACCATAAATTATTATCCTTGCCTTTTTTGAAGCCTCTGTATCTATAGATTTATTTTTAGAAAATGATATAGTTTTTAATTTTATCAAAAGAGCCTTTGATAAAAAGAAAAGTGTTCCAATTATACCAAAAAGTGCTGAAAAAAGTAAACTCCCTGTTCCAGGATCTATATATCCAAATACACTGCTTTGTAGTAATATAAATAATGCAAATATTGTAATTAACATATTTATTCCTGAAAATTTAATATTAATATATCATAAATTATATAATATATAAATGCAAAAATCAAATTAGTTTATTAAAAAATATAGTCTATTCATAATTTATACGAATAGACTATATAATATTATAAAAAATTCTTATTTATTATTATTGCTAATATCACTAATATAAGTTTACATATTAATTATGTTATTAATTTGTTGGTGCGATAAATGAGCAGCTGATAACTTTAGTTGTCAGCTACATTTAAGCGAGTTTATCGCTAGCAATAATAAAAAATTATTATTTTTTATTATTGTTATGCTCGCGACGAAGTCCACCTTTGGTGCCGCCTATAATAAGCTACTTGGTGGCTACGACTCGCTTTTTATATTTTAATTCTAGTGTTTAGAAATTATTATTGTTATATTAATTGTCTAATTATTTTTTAGTATATACCAAAAATTTTTAAGTTTGTCAAAATTAGTTTTTATATTGTTATTATTTTCGGGGACTAGTCCCCGAACCCCTACTTCTTTTGCCGA
>CASGDY010000006.1 GCA_949300355.1 uncultured Brachyspira sp. | reverse complement strand
GTTTTTTCTATTTTTGAATAATATTAAAACTATAAACATAATTACAGGAAATATTACAGCGAATAATATACCTATTTTTAATCCTGCTTGTATATAATCACTATTAATCAACATAAAACTAAATCTATCAGAAATATTTCTATTATTTGAAACAAGCCCAACTATACCAGGTCCTATAGAACAGCCAACATCACCAGCCAAAGCAAGCAATGCAAACATGGCAGTGCCTCCACTATTATAATTTTTAGCAGCAAGAGAAAATACAGAAGGCCACATTATAGCCACTGATAAACCTGAAATACCGCATCCTATTAATGATAAGAATGCATAAGGACTAAACACGGTTACAAAATACCCTATAATACAGAAAAATGCTGATACAATCAAAGACTTTTCTATATTAATGCTTTCAGACTTCATTCCATAAATAAGTCTCACTATACCCATACAGAATGCGAACATACAAGCACCGAATATATCTCCTATATTTTTATTAACATTGAGTCCTAATTCTGCAAATAATGATACCCATTGAGCTATTGACTGCTCGCTTGCACCAGCACATATCATAAGTATAACAAATATTAAAACTATTTTTACAGATAATAACTTCCTTATAGAAACTGTATTATCACTATTCATATTATCTTCATGAGTTTTTAATACATTAAGAGGCACATTTGCAAATAAAAATATATTGATAAATGGAATAATAGCCCAAATCATAGACATATATCTCCAATTTTCAATGCCGAATATATTGAAATATAAAGTTGAAAATATAACCACAGCCATAAAACCCCAACAATAAAATGAATGCAGTATATTCATAGCTTTAGTCTTTTGTTTTTCAGGAAGTGCCTCCGCTATAGGACTAACTAAAACTTCTATTAATCCTCCGCTTATTGCATTAATAAAAAAGCATACAAGTATTGCAGTATAAGGCTCAATATAAAAAGGAAGTATGCCAAGTAAAAATAATCCTAAAGCTGAAAATATATGTGCAGCTACTATAGGTATTCTATATCCGATTTTATCAATAAATTTAATTGCCAAAAATCTATAATCATTTGAACGGAAAAATTAAAAGAAGAAAGCAAACCTATATGAGTTAATGATATATTAAAATCTTTCTGAAACATTATAAAAACTAGAGGAGGAAATATATTTATGATGGCCTGATTCACATATCCTATATAACTAGCATATAATGTATGACTATAATTAAGTTTCATAAAATTATATTGATTAGAAATATTTTCATTATTTAGAAATCACTTTTCCGTCTATATTAGAGAAATGCACATTTCCGAAATCTCTGCTGTCATAACCATAATCTCTATTATCAGAAAGCACAAAATATTCATTGTATCCTATAATATAAGGACCGAAATTATCTCTTGTGGACACTTCGGCATCTAATATCCTGCCGTCAAATTCCACATTAGCCCAAGGTTCATTGAGAACTTCTCCGTTTATATAAACAACCTTATTTCTTATCTCTATAGTTTCATTTGGAAGACCTACTACTCTTTTTATTAAATATCTGGTATTCGATATATTAACATTTCCAAAAGTTATAAAATAAACAAAGTATGAAGCAAATCTTTTTAAAAAGAATTCTTTTTCAGTTCTGGGATCTATCATAAATACAATATCTCCCCTCTTGGGTCTTGAGAATATAATAGTTTTTCCTGTAAGAGATGATACAAAAGGTTTTAATGCAATACCATATCTTAATTTAGAAGTGATTAATATTTCATTAGGCTCTATGGTATTCATCATTGTAGAACTTTTCATTCTATCAATTCTTATGAATAAAGTAAAAATACCGAATAAAATAAAAGCAATAATAAATCCTAATATCAACCTGGCAGCTATTTTGTAAAAAATACTGTCGCTTCTATAATAGATAAAAATAATTGGTTTTAATACAGCTTTGAGTGCATTAATCTTTTCTTTTTTTAATTCTTCTCTGTCATAAGAATAATTCATCTATAATTGATGACCTCTGTAAATAAAATAACTTTTTATGATTTTTTAGCCTGATGCTCGCTATTTTCTAAAGCAGCAGGAACTGCAGGAACTACTATATATCCGTATTCACCGCTTCTGCATAAGTCCATTATTACTTCATTATCTAATGTAGGACCTTGAACATCTTCTCTTAAATATTCAGGTAAATCTATAACATGATATAAAGGATCAATACCATCAACATTAACTTCAAACAAGCCTTCTATAAACTCTAAATCTTTATTTAATCTATTTAACATTTCATCTTTTTGATTTTCTTCTATTCTTAATCTTGTTTGATATAAAAGAGCTTCTAATTCTTCTCTGTCTGTAGTCATTATTATATCCTTAAAAATTATAATTATGAATATAATATACTATAATCAATATTTTTTCAATAGTTTATACATTTTTTTAATATATTAAAATATAATGATTCTTCTGTATTTTATAATGAAAATACTAAAATAAATACTTTATAAAAGAATAAATTTTATATTTTTGCTATTTAAATTTTATATAAAACAATGTATCATTTTTTAAAATTAATTAACATAATATTAAATTAATAAGTAAAAAATATACTAAAAAATACCGTTATTTATACCATTGATAAAAATTTTTTGTTAATATAATATTGTAAATATTAATAATAATTCTTAAAAGGTAAAAGGTTTATTTATGAATTTTTTAGAAATAGAATTAAATAAAGATAAAAAAATAATAAGCGAAGATTTTAAATATAGAAAAAGATTAATAGTAGTATTTATAATATCAATATTCGTTGCTGCATTATTATTAATAAGATTATTTTATTTGCAAATAATACAAAATGAACATTATGACAGTTTAGCAAGAAATAATAAGGAACAAATAATACCAATAGATGCCTACAGGGGGGAAATATACGATAGAAATGGGATTATAGTAGCAGAAAATATAAAAACATACACAATGTATATGATACCTGTTTATTTACCTAAAAATTATTTTGAAAGAGAAGAATTATTATATAGAGTATCCAAAGTATTTAATATAGATTTAGGACATATAAAGTCTAGTTTGGAAAAAGTATCAAAAAACAGCTATGAATCTGTAGAGATATCAGAAAATATATCAATGTCTCAAATGAGTTATTTGGCTGAAAGGTCTGAAGAATATCCAGGAGTATATTATGGAAGTAAATCTATAAGACATTACCCTCTTGGTGAAACTATGACGCATGTATTGGGATATATAGGAAACATATCTCAAGAGGAGTTTGAAAGCAAACAGGCTGAAGGATACAGAAGAAACAGCGTTATAGGTAAAGAAGGCGTTGAACAATTCTATGATAAAGAACTTAGAGGCATAGATGGTTATGAACAATGGATTGTAGACTCAAGAAACAGAGTAAAAGAAACTATAACTCCTGCCATAGGAAAGCCTATACCTGGTAAAAAACTTATATTAAGTATAGATTCTAAAGTACAGAAAGATGCAGAAGATTTAATAAAAGGACAGGTAGGAACTATAATAGTATCAAAACCTACAACAGGTGAAATATTAGCTATGGTAAGCTCTCCTTGGTATGACCCTAATATCTTTATAGGTAAAATAGACAGACAAAAATATGCAGAACTTATAAATAACCCAGCAAACCCATTCTGGAATAAAGCTATAAGAGGAAGATACCCTCCAGGTTCTACATTCAAGCTTGTAACTGCTGTAGGAGCATTAGCTGAAAAAAGAATTGGAGTTAATACAACAAGATTCTGCGGCGGCGGTATGCTTCTTGAAAACAGATTCTACAGATGTACAGGTCAGCATGGCTATGTAAATATGTATAAAGCTATACAGTATTCATGCAATACATATTTCTATAATTTAGCTTATGAATTAGGACCTAACTTCATTAAAAGATATGCTGAAATGCTAGGTTTCGGTGATGTTACAGGCATAGATTTACCTGGAGAAAAGGTAGGAGTTGTTCCTAGTGCCGATTGGAAAAGAAGAAAAATCGGAGAATATTGGTGGGACGGAGACACTATTCAATATGTTATGGGACAAGGTTATATGTCTGCTACACCTATAGCGGTTCATATGGCAACTTCAGCTATTATTAATGACGGTGTAATGTACAGACCTCATGTTGTTAAAGAAATAAGAAGTTCTCAAACTGATGAAGTTATATACAATAATGATAAAGTAATAATCAAAAAATTAGATATAGATAAAAACATATTTACAGTAGTAAAAGAAGGTATGAGAATGGCTGTAACAGGCGGTACTGCTAGAAACGGTGCTTGGTCTCCTAATATAAAATTGGCGGCAAAAACAGGTACAGCACAAAACGCACAAGGTAAAGACCATACTTGGGTTACGATATTCGGACCTTATAATCCTAGACCTACTGATGATATGATAGCCGTTACAGTTATGCTTGAACATAGCGGCGGCGGCGGCGGTACTACTGCAGGACCTATAGCTACTGCAATGCTTCGTTCTATATTGGGCGGAGAGGATGCTGTAGAAGCTAGAAACGTTATATATGCTAGAATGCAGTATATATATCAGCAGATAAGACTTGCAAGAGAAAAAATGAGAGCAGAGGCAGAAGCTCAGGAAAATGGTGAAACATTAGAAAATATTGACGGAGAACAGCAAAAGCAAGAAGAAAAAACTGAAGAAGACGAGAGGATAAAATATGAATGATAAAAAAGAGTTAAAAAAATTATTTGTCTTCGATTGGAAAATATTAGCAGCTGTATTATTTTTAATGACTGCAGGGGCTATTGCTGTATATTCTTCAACATATTCCCCTGAATCCGGAAAAACTAGCTGGATGTTTTTAAAGTTTATATTCTTCTGTGCAACAGGTATAGTATTAATATTCATCAGCATGTTTATAAACTATACTAAATTAGCAGAACATAGAATGTCTTTATATATACCTATGCTTGGAGTTTTAATATTAGTATTGATACCGGGAATAGGAACTACTGTAAACGGAAGCAGCAGCTGGTTATTTGGTATGCAGCCTTCTGAATTCGGTAAAATAGTTGTTATAATCTTTCTAGCCGGTTATTTGGATCAAATAGGAGATAATATAAAAGAAATAAAATACTTTGCTTTGGCAGGACTTTTTATTTCAATACCTATAGGATTGGTATTATTACAGCCGGATTTAGGTACTGTACTTGTATATTGTTTCATAGTATTCATAATGCTTTTTGTGGGCGGCGTTCCTACAAGATATATTATAGCTTTAATAAGTATAGGCGTTATAGGACTATCAATACCTATGTTCCTTGAATATAAAAGAATGTCTGATGATATAGATAATATTCTATTTAACTTCTTCTCTCAAAGAATATATATAGGTTATTTAGCTGGTATATTTCTATTCGTATCTGCCCTACTCCTTACATTGAATTTCTATATGAATAGTAAATATGTAAGTTTATTATCATTTACTTTCTTTGTATTATTCTTATGTATGGGAGCAGCTCTTGTGTTTGATATAGGATTAAAAGAGTATCAAAAACAAAGATTATTAGTATTTATGAACCCTCAATTAACTAGATTAAGTTCCGGTTATAATATAATACAATCTCTTATAGCTGTAGGAAGCGGAGGATTATTCGGAGAAGGCTTTTTGAATGGCAGTCAGTCACAATTAAACTTCATTCCGCAGCAGGTAAATGACTTCATATTCTCAAATATATGCGAAGAATGGGGATTTATAGGAAGTGCTTTGGTAGTTTTAGCTTATGCTGTTATCTTTATAAGAGGAACAATGGCTGCTTATTATGCTAAAGACAGACTCGGAGCTTTGATAGTATCGGGCGTAATAGCTATGTTCTTATGCCATGTTATTATTAATATAGGAATGGTTGTTGGAATAATGCCTATTACAGGATTAACTTTGCCATTTATAAGCAGCGGAGGTTCATCTATATGGACTTTTGCAATATCAATAGGTTTAATATTTAATGTAGAAGCAAGAAGGTATGTTCATTAAAAGTTGTTGGTTATGAAAAATAATATTTTAACAGAAAAAATTTTAATCGTAGATTCCAGTATAGACTATGCTAAATTCATTCAGAATTTTTTGAAAGAATCAGGATATTTATCATATATAGCTTTATCTTATGATGAGGCTATTAATATGTCTTATGATAAAATACCTGATTGTATATTAGTTGATTATATGCTTCCTAATGCTGGAGCCTGCAGGCTTTCTCAGCATATAAAAAATGATAATATATTAAAAAATATAACTATACTTTTTTTGACAGCAACTAATAATAAATCAGAATTTCTAAAAGCTTATGAATGCGGTGCGGACGGTTTTTTTCTTAAATCAATAGATACCGACATTTTACTGTCAAAAATAAAATCATACATAAGATTAAAAAAAGTCATAGAATCTAATATAATGTATATGAATATGTTAAAACAGGATATTGAATATGCATCAAAATTGCAGAAATCTATACTTTCTTATGGAAATACTTCAATACCTAAAAATGACATATCCATTTTTCACTATGCTCCAAATGAAGTTTCAGGAGATTACAGCGGTATAAAAAGTATTAATGACGGTTGGTATGCTATACTATTGGCAGATGTATCAGGACATGGTGTAGCAGCTAGTATGCTTACAATACTAATAAAATCTTTTTTTGACTCTCATATAATAACTAATTCTCATAATACTTCCCCTGCTAATTTTATAAAAGAATTAAATCAATTTTTTATAGAAGAAAATTTTGATAAAAGTTTATTTGCCTCTGTCTTTTATGCTATATACAATAATGAAACAGGAGAATTAATATGCTCCTCAGCAGGTTCACCTAAACCATTATTCAAATCCAAAGATGAAATACTTGAAATTGATGTAGGCGGACCTTTAATAGGAATGACAGAAGATATCGAATACACTGAAACTAAAATACAATTAAATCATAATGATATATTGTTTATATTCACAGACGGTGCTTATGAAATATTTGATAAAGACGGTAAAATGTTTGGAGATGAACTTTTAAAAAATGTATTTACAAAACATTCGCATAAAGATGTTAATGTAATAAAAGACAGTATAATAAAAGAATTAAAATCATTTTCAGATAATATATTATCAGATGACATAAGTATGATAATCTTAAGAAGAACTAATTAATAAAAGAAAGAAATCATAAATTATCAGCTAATATAAAATATACTATATCACAATATTCACAACTTTTTGTAAAAAAATTATAATTTATTTACATTTTTATTTGACATGTAAAAATATTTTTCTATACTAAGTTAATAAATGGGTATAGGAGTATTTAAATGAACAATGAAGTAAAAGTAACACACACATTAGCAGACCCTTCGCCGTACGGTTTATTTGGTCTTGCTGTAATCACATTTGTGGCATCTACTCAAAAATTAGGTATCACTACAGGTGTATCAGGTCTTATCCCTTGGGCTATATTTTTGGGTTGTATTCCTCAATTTGTAGCTGCTATTGTTGACTTTAAAAAAGACAATGTATTCGGTGCAACTGTATTCGGATCTTTCGGATTATTTTGGTTTGCAGTAGCTGTTGTTTGGCTTATATCTGTTGGAGTATTCGGAGAAGATATGAAAAATACTCTTGATATGAAACAATTCGGAGTTGTATGTGTAGCATATTTATTCCTCGTTGTACCTTTGACTTTTGGTGCTGCTGAAGCTCATAAAGTTTTATTCTTTATATTCGTTGCAGTAGATGTATTATTAGTAGCTATGGCATTAAATTATTTTGGTATAGCTGTTAAAGAAACTCAGATTGTAGCTGGAATATCTGAACTTGCTGCTGCTTTAATAGGTTTTTACGGATGTGCTGCTGGAGTATTAAATAAAAACTTAGGAAGAGTAGTATTGCCTGTTGGAAAACCACTAGGAATATTCAAAAAATAGTATATTTTAGTAAAAATAAGGTCATATATAGTAATTTATATATGGCCTTTTTTATATATTATTTTCAAATAAATAAAAAAAATATGATAACTAAATATTTTATTATTACGATAATAATTATGATAACAAAATATTAGTTGACATATTATTGTTTTTTCTATATTATGTTATTATAATATTTATCTATTGCAATAAGGTGATTAAAGGTTATGAAATTAAAAATAGGAATTTTAACTATAGTAAACTTAATAGCATTTATAGCACTATTATATATGTTTGATATATTCGGTGTTGTTAATTATTATACTTTGATGCGTAATAAAATAGCACCTAATGTACCTGGCTTTTTAACAAGATTCACTCAAAAACCTAGAGTAGAAGATATGACTCTTTTAGCAAGAGAAGATCTTAATAAAATGAGAGAATCATTCAACTTAAGAGAAAAAGATTTACAGGCTCAAGAATCTTTAATAGCAAGCAGAGCAATAGAATTGAATACTCAGTCTGAATTAATAGAACAAGACAGACAAAATCTTTTAAATGCTTGGTCTAACTATCAGGCTACGATGGACGAATCTTCTCAATATCAATTAGTATTGACAGATTTAGCTAATAAAATCAATAGTATGCCTCCTCAAAACTCTGTTGCCCTACTTAATCAGTTGGCTGCTAACGGTTCTGATGACTTAATCATAGATGTATTATTAGAAATGGACTCTATAGCTGCTGCTGAAGGCAGAAACAGTACAACTTCTTATCTTTTAAGTTTGATGGATCCAAATGTTGCTGCTAGAATATTAGAGAAATATGAAGCAAGATCTAATCCAGGAAATAATACAGTACCTTCTTCTCCTAATGACTTCCCTAATTATTTACCTGATGAGATGAATAATGATGCTATGCTTAATGAAGGCATAATGGATATGGGAGCATAAAAGTATATATTCTAATTATACTATTTCGTACTATATTTTCTATTCATATTCTTCAAATGAATTAAATAGTTTAAATAGTAATTTATTAGTGATATACTGAATAAATTTGAAGATATTTTCACTACTATCTAATAATTTAAATCAAAAGGATTGTATTATGAAAAAAATTATTCTAATATGTTCTGCATTATTCTTATCACTATTTTTATTTTATTCTTGTTCTTCAAACGAGTCTGATACACGAAGCGGTAATTCACTTGTAATATATTGCCCTCACCCATTAGAATTTATAAATCCATTGGTAGATGATTTTAAAGCTAAAAATCTGGGAATCAATGTTGATATTATAGCTGCCGGAACAGGCGAACTTATAAAAAGAGTTGAATCTGAAAAAGATAATCCATTAGGTGATGTACTTTGGGGAGGAAGTTTAAACCTCATAAGAAATAAAATAGATCTATTTGAAAATTACACTTCTACTAATGAACCTAATATAGATGATGCATATAAAAATACTGAAGGCCCTTTAACTAGATTTACAACTATGCCAAGTGTAATAATGGTTAATACAAACCTAGCCAGAAATATAAAAATAGAAGGGTATGAAGATTTACTTAACCCTGCATTAAAAGGAAAAATAGCATTTGCTGATCCTTCCGCTTCTTCATCTTCTTTTGAGCATTTAGGAAATATGCTTTATGCTATGGGTAAAGGCGATCCTGAAAAAGGCTGGGATTATGTAAAAAAATTATGTGCTAATTTGAACGGTAAATTATTAAGCGGTTCTTCTGCCGTTTATAAAGGTGTGGCTGACGGTGAATATACTGTCGGTTTAACTTTCGAGGAAGGCGGTGCTAATTATGTATCTGCTGGTTCTCCTGTTAAATTAGTATATATGAAAGAAGGTGTTGTTTTTAAAGCAGATCCTATATGCATAATAAAAAATGCAAAAAACTTAGAAAATGCTAAAAAGTTCGTTGACTATGCTACTAGCTATGATGCTCAAAAAACAATAAATGATAAATTAAACAGAAGATCTGTAAGAAGCGATTTGCCTCCTTCTTCTATACTTCAGTCTATAGATACTATTAATGTTATAACAGATAATGATACTGTAGTTGACCAAAATAAACAAAAGTGGCTTAATAAATTTAAAGATATTTTTACTAGTATCTAATTAAACTAAAAACTAATATCAAAGAGTATAAATATATTTTATACTCTTTGTTTTATAAATTTAAATAAAAAGGAATCGTATATGAAAAAAATCATTTTAATATGCTCTGCATTATTCTTATCACTATTTTTATTTTATTCTTGTTCTTCAAGCGAATCTGGTACACAGGGAGGTAATTCACTTGTAATATATTGCCCTCACCCATTAGAATTTATAAATCCATTGGTAGATGATTTCAAAGCTAAAAATCCTGGAATCAATGTTGATATTATAGCTGCCGGAACAGGAGAACTTTTAAAAAGAGTTGAATCAGAAAAAGATAATCCATTAGGCGATATACTTTGGGGCGGAACTATAAGCATGGCTAAACCTAAAATTGATTTGTTTGAAAGCTATACATCTACAAATGAATCTAATATAGCAGAAATATATAAAAACACTGAAGGTGCTTTAACAAGATGTACTGCTGTTCCTAGTATATTAATGGTAAATACTAACTTGGCAGGCAATATAAAAATAGAAGGTTATGAAGATTTACTTAATCCTGCATTAAAAGGAAAAATAGCATTTGCTGACCCTTCTGCTTCTTCATCTTCTTTTGAACATTTAGTAAATATGCTTTATGCTATAGGTAAAGGCGACCCTGAAAAAGGATGGGATTATGTACAAAAATTATGTGCTAATTTAGACGGTAAATTATTAAGCGGTTCTTCTGCTGTTTATAAAGGTGTAGCTGATGGTGAATATACTGTTGGTTTAACTTTCGAGGAAGGCGGTGCTAATTATGTATCTGCCGGTTCTCCTGTTAAATTAGTATATATGAAAGAAGGCGTTATAATTAAACCAGACGGAATATACATAATAAAGAATTCTAAGAACTTAGAAAATGCCAAAAAATTCGTTGACTATGCTACAAGCTATGATGCTCAAAAAACAATAACTGATAAATTAAACAGAAGATCTGTAAGAAGTGATTTACCTCCTTCTGCTATACTTCAGTCTGTAGATACTATAAATGTTATAACAGATGATGAAGCGGTAGTTGATAAAAATAAACAAAATTGGCTAAATAAATTTAAAGATATTTTTACTAGCATCTAATTAAATTAAAAACTAATATTAAAGAGTATAAATATATTTTATACTCTTTATTTATATAAACTAATAATAAAAAGAGAGGTTATAATGAGTGTATCTATATCTATTGAAAATGTAGTGAAACGTTATGATAAGCTGACAATAATACCTGATCTTTCATTAGAGATAAAAAACGGAGAATTTTTTACTCTGCTTGGACCATCTGGATGCGGTAAGACAACACTCCTTCGTATGATTGCGGGCTTTAATACTATAGAAGGCGGAGAAATAAAATTTGATAAAGATGTAATCAATAATATTCCTGCTCATAAAAGAAATATTGGTATGGTGTTTCAAAACTATGCAATATTTCCGCATATGACTGTTAGGGAAAATGTTGAATACGGATTGAAACTTAGAAAAGAAAATAAAGAATCTATGAAGAAAAAAGTAGATGAAATGCTTCATGTGGTAAAAATAGAAGAATATCAGGACAGGCTTCCTGAAAGATTATCAGGAGGACAGCAGCAAAGAGTAGCTTTAGCAAGAGCAATAGTTATCACTCCAAGTGTTTTACTTATGGATGAGCCTCTTTCTAACTTGGACGCTAAATTAAGAATAGAAATGAGAAGTGCAATAAAAGATATACAAAGACATGTAGGAATTACAACTGTTTATGTTACACATGATCAGGAAGAAGCACTTGCAGTATCTGACAGAATAGCTGTAATGAAAAACGGAGTTATACAGCAAGTTGGAAGCCCTGTAAGTATTTATACAAGACCTTATAATGTATTTGTCGCTACTTTTATAGGACATTCAAATTTATTCTATGCCGCTATAAAAATAGAAGGAAATGATACTTATCTTTTATTTAGATGCGGATATAAATTGAAAATGGATAATTTATTAGATGTTAAAGACGGCGATGAAGTTATTGTTGGAATAAGACCTGAAGAATTTTTTGTTAATTCTGAAAATCAAGAAGGCATCAAAGCTACAATTTTATCTAAAACTTTCCTTGGAAAATATACTAACTATTTTCTGCATTTAAATGATAATGAAATTATTCCGGATCAGCCTAGCATAGAATATTCACAGGATTCATCATATACGGATAGAATGTATGATAAAAATGAAGTTATAACTTTAAAACCTAATGCTAATAAAATCAATGTATTTACTCCAGATATGGAAAAGAGCCTTATAAAAGGAGTAAAAAAATATGAATAAACGTTTAAAAATAGATTTTTGGACTTATATTACTTTAATAATAGCTGTGATTTTTGCTTTATTTTTAGTATATCCATTATTCTCTTTGTTTATAAGCAGTTTTAAAGATCCTGAAACAGGAGCTTGGACTTTAGATAACTTTTTACGTTTCTTCAGCAGAAAATATTATTATCAGGCACTTATAAATAGTTTTTCAGTAACTATATGCGTAACTATATTAGCTATAATCATAGGAACTCCTATGGCATATTTTATGAGCGTTTATAAAATAAAAGGTAAAACTTTTTTAGAAATACTTATAATAATATCCATGATGTCGCCTGCTTTTATAGGTGCTTATTCTTGGATACTTTTACTAGGAAGAAGCGGAGTAGTAACTAAATTTTTTGCAGGATTTGGAATTTCAACTCCTACAATATATGGTTTCGGAGGAATATTATTAGTATTTACTTTGAAATTATACCCATTCATATTTATGTATGTTTCAGGTGCTTTAAGTAAAATAGATGTTTCTTTAATGGAAGCAGCAGAAAGTTTGGGCTGTTCTCCTTTTAAAAAGGTTGTTACTATAGCTATGCCTTTAATAACTCCAACTATATTGGCCGGTTCATTATTAGTATTTATGAATGCATTGGCTGATTTCGGTACTCCTATGCTTATAGGTGAAGGATACAGAACTATGCCTACTATGATTTACTCTGAATTCGTAAGCGAAGTAGGAGGCAATGCTAATTTCTCTGCTTCTATGGCTAGTATTATGGTATTTATAACTGCTATGATGTTTATAGCTCAAAAATACTTTGTTAATAAAAAATCATTTACTATGAGTTCCATGAATCCTATAAAACCTAAAGAAATCAAAGGAGTTATGTCTGTATTAGTACATGTATTCATTTATTTTATAGTATTTTTATCTATAATACCTCAGCTTACAGTTATATATACTTCTTTCTTAAAAACAAACAGAGCTATATTTGTTAAAGGTTTCTCTTTGAATAGTTATATCTCAATATTCTCTTCTCTTGGAACTTCTATAAAAAATACTTATCTATACGGAATTATAACCATATTTATTATTGTTATACTTGGTATGTTTATAGCATATATTTCCATAAGAAGAAAAAATATTTTAACAAGCATTATAGATACAATAACTATGTTTCCATATATAATACCCGGATCTGTTTTGGGTATTACGCTTCTTTTAGCTTTTAACAAACCTCCTATAATATTAAGCGGAACATCTATGATAATAATAATGTCATTAGTTATAAGAAGAATGCCTTATACTTTAAGATCAAGTTCTGCCATACTATATCAAATAAGCACGAGTATGGAAGAGGCCTCTATAAGTTTGGGAGCTTCTCAAGTAAAAACTTTCTTTAAGATAACTGCTATGATGATGCTTCCGGGTGTTATTTCAGGAGCTATATTAAGCTGGATAACAGTAATTAATGAATTGAGTTCTTCTGTAATATTGTATACAGGAAAATCAAGAACAATGGCTGTTTCTATTTACCAAGAAGTTATAAGGGCTAGTTATGGAACTGCCGCTGCTTTATCTACAATATTAACATTATCAACTATAATATCTCTTTTAATATTCTTCAAATTGACTGGTAAAAAAGAAGTAAGTTTATAATAAACAATTAAAATATTATAAAAGGGTCATAAGATAAATATCTTATGACCCTATTTTTATATTATTACGGATATTCGAAGTAAAAATTATATATTAATGATAAAGCCATAAACTAGCAGCTAAAGCAATACCTATATTTAAAATAAATTTACTTTTTATATTGAAATTAATTTTTATATTGATATAATACATCCAACTAAGATTATTTTTTAATTATATTAAGGATATTAATATGAAAAAAATTACAATCATTTTTTTTATTGTTATTATGTGTATATTATCATGTAATAAACAGCCTACAAATCCAAATTTATCTACTGGTGAAATAGTTTATTATGATCCTGCTAATGCTGAAATTGCAAGGTTTAATGTTATGAGAAGAGATGGTAATGGAACTTTTGAGCCAAACATTGAATTCAAAAAAATTGCTGAGTCAAGCAGTGCTGTTGTATATATTGATAATGCAATAAATTTTGATATGAACAATGTAAAATCTTTTTTTAGTAAATTTAATAGCCATTATTATGAAGAAATATATATATATGGTGAACATTCAGATCTTGATCATAATGGTAAAATAATATTTTTAATTTATAAATTTTATCTTCAGCCTACAAGCGGAGGATCCGCAGGTTTTTTCAACTCAGATGATTTATTTGACAATAAAAAATCGACAATAAATAAAGGGGAATATTTATATATAAATAGTGATTTAATTAATGAGCCTGATATGTTAGCTGCAACTATGCTCCATGAATTTCAGCATTTAATTAATGCTAATGTTAATATGATTAATGGTAATACTGCAATGGATTTATGGTTAAATGAAGCACTTTCAGAATCAACAACTATTTTATTTTCTCCTTTTATAGCTGATACAAATCAATTGCTATTTAATATTATACCTTATTATTCTTTTTGTTCTTGGTACTTGGGTGGTATAACTGCTTCATATAGTAAATTTCCATCTACTGTTATTAGTCTAGGTTCTTCATCAACATTTATGAGATGGGTTTATCATTTGGGAGGAAAAGAATTAATTAGAGATATAGCACATTCAAGTAATCAATTATTAAGCGATAAAAGAATTATTAATTCTATAAAAAATAGACTGCCTAATTTGAATAATATCAGCAGTATGGAAGATTTGCTTATAGCTTGGATAACAGATATATATAATGGTAAACTTCCTGGTGCTAAAGTAAATACTTATACTCCTGATGCTAGTATATTTGTTAAATTTGGCGGTTTAGAAAAAACAGATGGAAATCTGCCTATAGCACCTGGAGGTATAGTGCTTTATAGAAATGATAATGGAGATCCTGCTGGTATTAAAACAAAAGTTTTAGATGAGAATAAAAAAATATCTATTGCAATAAATAATAATTTTTTATCTACTATATATCCTGACGGAACTATTAATAATGAATATGTTATAAATACTAAAATACCAAAAGTTGATTCTGCTGCTTCTTTGAGTATAAAGAAAAGTGAATTTAATTTGGATCTTAATAAATTTTGCATAGATGATGTATTAACTCCTGAATATGTAGAAGAAGCTAAAGCTAGAGCTAAGTAATATAAAAAATATTAGTATATATTTTATTAATTAGGCTGCTGTTTAATGAATAGCAGTCTAATTTTTTATTTTATATCTATAATAAATAATCAAATTAGAATATATTTTTAAAAGAAATTAGTAAATATTTATAGTGTTTTATAATAGAATGTTTGCTTAATAAATAATTTTTAATTTTCATTTAATATTATTTGTTTTTTTACTATTCAGTGTATATATTTTAATTCATTAAAATAAATATTTTCTACTTTATTATATTTACATTTTATGTTATTATTAAGTTTTAATAAAAAAATATTTTACCTATATATTAGATTTTTAAGGAGTTTATACTAATGGGAGCAATGGACTTAGTATTCAAATTAATATTCGGCTCTAAAGAACAAAATGATGCTAAAATATTAAAACCTATAGCAGAAAAGACATTAACATTTGAAGAAGAAATCAAGAAATTAAGCAATGAAGAACTTACAAATAAAACAAAAGAATTCAGGGAAAGAGTAGAAAAATACATAGGATGCAAAACAGAAGAATTAGATTTAAGCAAAGAAGAAAATAAGAAAAAACTTCAAAATATATTAGATGAAATACTTCCAGAGGCATTTGCTGTGGTTCGTGAGGCTAGTATAAGAACTACAGGAATGAGACACTTTGATGTGCAGGTTATGGGAGGAGCTGTACTTCATCAGGGAAGAATCGCTGAAATGAAAACTGGTGAAGGTAAAACTCTTGTTGCTACACTTGCAGTTTATCTTAATGCTTTAACAGGACTTGGAGTGCATGTAGTTACAGTAAACGATTATCTTGCTAAAAGGGACGCTGAATGGATGACTCCTATATATTCTATGCTTGGTATAAGTGTAGGCATACTTGATAATACTAGACCTCATTCACCGGAAAGAAGAGCCGTTTATAACTGCGATGTTGTTTATGGTACTAATAATGAGTTCGGTTTCGACTATTTAAGGGATAACATGGTAACTAGAAAAGAGGATAAAGTTCAGAGAAAATTCTACTTTGCCATAGTCGATGAGGTAGACAGTATTTTGATAGATGAAGCTAGAACACCTCTTATCATATCAGGGCCTGCTGAGAAAAATATAAAAATGTATTATGAAATTGATAGAATAATACCAATGCTCAAACAGGCTGAAGTTGATGAAAGAATGCGTGAGGTGGCTGGTACTGGTGATTATGTATTAGATGAAAAAGATAAAAATGTATACCTTACAGAAGAGGGCGTACACAAAGTAGAAAAACTCCTTAATGTTGAGAACTTATACGGTGCTCAAAGCAGTACAATAGTTCACCATGTTAATCAGGCATTAAAAGCACATAAAGTGTTCAAAAAAGATGTTGATTATATGGTTACAGACGGAGAAGTTTTGATTGTAGATGAGTTTACAGGACGTGTACTTGAAGGAAGAAGATATAGTGACGGACTTCACCAAGCAATAGAGGCTAAAGAAAAAGTTGCTATACAAAATGAATCTCAAACTTATGCTACAATTACATTCCAGAACTATTTCAGAATGTATCCTAAACTTTCAGGCATGACAGGTACTGCTGAAACAGAGGCAGAAGAATTCTATAAAATATATAAATTGGATGTTGCTGTTATACCTACTAATAAGCCTATAGCAAGACAGGATTTATCAGACAGAATATACAGAACAAGAAAGGCTAAATTTGAGGCATTAGCAAAATACATAAAAGAACTTCAGGATGCCGGAAAACCTGCTCTTGTAGGTACCGTATCAGTTGAAATGAACGAAGAATTATCAAAAGTATTCAAAAGACATAAAATAAATCATGAAGTATTGAATGCTAAAAATCACTCAAGAGAGGCTGCGATAATAGCACAGGCAGGAGAACCGGGAGCAGTTACTCTTGCTACAAACATGGCAGGCCGCGGTACGGATATTGTACTTGGAGGAAACCCTGTTGCTAAAGGTGTTGCTGAAATAGAGCAGATACTTGTACTTATGAGAGATAAAGCTTTCAAAGAGAGAGACCCTTACAAAAAAGAGGAATTAACAAAGAAAGTAAAATCAATAGACCTTTATAAAGAAGCATTTGTAAGAAACGTTATTTCAGGAAAGATTGAAGAGGCTAAAGAATTGGCACAAAAAAACAATGCCGATGAAATGATAGAAAAGATTGACAGAATAATACAAATAAATGAAAAATCAAAAATAGATAAAGAAAGAGTACTTGCTGCAGGCGGTTTGCATGTTATAGGAAGTGAAAGACATGAGGCTAGACGAATTGATAATCAGCTTAGAGGCAGAAGCGGAAGACAGGGAGACCCAGGACTTAGCGTATTTTTCTTATCTCTTGAAGATGATTTAATGCGTTTATTCGGCGGTGATAGAGTTTCTAAGATGATGCTTGCTATGGGAATGGGCGAAGAAGAAGAACTCGGACATAAATGGCTTAACAAATCAATAGAAAATGCTCAGAGAAAGGTTGAGAGCAGAAACTTTGATATAAGAAAGCATTTGCTTGAGTATGATGATGTTATGAATCAGCAGCGTATGGCTGTTTACGGTGAAAGAGATTATATACTTTACTCTGATGATATATCTCCTAGAGTAGAAGAAATTATATCTGAAGTAACCGAAGAAACTATTGAAGACATATCAGATAATAAAAAACATGTTGATCCTTTAGAAGTAACTAAATGGCTTAACAGTTATTTAATAGGCATAGATGAAGATGCTGCTAACAAAGCTGTAGAGGGCGGCGTTGACAATGCTGTAAAAAATCTTACTAACCTATTATTAGAAGCATACAGAAAAAAAGCGTCCGAAATAGATGAGAAAATATTTAGAGAAGTAGAAAAAAATATATTCCTTTCAATAATAGATAATAGATGGAAGGATCATTTATTTGCTATGGATAGTTTAAGAGAAGGTATAGGACTTAGAGGATATGCCGAAAAAAACCCTCTTACAGAATACAAACTTGAAGGTTATAAAATGTTCGTAGCCACTATGAATGTTATACATAATGAGCTTGTAAACTTGATAATGAGAGTAAGAATAATACCTAATTCATTTGACCGTATGGAAAGAGAGAGTGCATTTGACGGAGGAGTTGAAGAGAAAAGCAGTGCTAGTGCTATGAATGGAGGCAATGCTCAAGCTATTCAAAGCAAAGTAAAAACTGCACAGGCTAATGTCAAAATGACTCAGAAAATAGGAAGAAATGATCCTTGTCCTTGCGGAAGCGGTAAGAAGTATAAACATTGTCATGGAAAGGATAATCCTCAGTAAATAAAATAAAAATAACTCAATACAAAAATAAAAGGTATATATAAATTAATTTTATATATACCTTTTTTAATATCGTAATTAATATCTTTTTACTGTTTAGTTGAATTAACTAATTCCTGCTTATTTATAGGATAAGAAGTTCCTTTTCTAACGCTGAAATACATACTATTATTTCCGTAGAAATTAAGTACATAATTATAATCCGGATAGAGATTAGATGGAAGATTAAAATTTCCTGTTATTACAGCAGAAGGAATATCATGAGTTTCGCTAACAACCCCTATTCCGCTTACATTATAAATGTTTATAGTAAGATTCTGTGTATCAGTATCTTTTACAGTTACAATAATACTAGCATCCTTACTTTGATAAGTACCTTTTCTATCTTTGAACTTCATACCGCCTTGCTGCCCATATGGAGAAGAGCACGAAATAAAAATTAAAGATATTAATAATAAAATAATTTTCTTATACATTTTATTTATCCTAACATTATATAGTATATATTATATAAAAAATATTTTGTTTGTAAATAGTAATTTTAATAAAACGCGAAGAGAGTTTTTTTATTCTCCGCATTTTACAATATCATTGTCTTACTGACTCAAAATCATCCGCTGTAATAGGAGCACTTATCCATCCTAAAGTTTGACTTATTACAATATTATTATATCCGTCTCCATCTATTAAAGAAACTCTAGCATAACTGCCAAAAGCCCCGCTCATTGTAGTACATTTATATACAGCTGTAAAATTCTGAGTATCATCATTGTCAAATCTTCCTAATACAAATTTATATTCACGACCATTTAAAGTCATAGTAAACTCTGAACCATCATTATTAAATTTAAATATTACACTTCCAGCTTTAAATGTTTCAGTACCAGATTCAACATAAGTACAATCAATAAAATTAAATTCATGTTCTTTTTCATTGATAAATGTCGCTTCTTTTACTCTGTCTGTAAATATTGCCCCATTATCTTTGAAGTTTTTATTTAATACTTTACCGCTTATAGCTATAGTATTTACTCCGTTATCATCTTGTACTATAGATATAGATATCGTATCTGAAGGATCAGAAGCATTAACATAAGTAGCTTTATATGATGTATTTATCATTTTTAAATTATAAGTTTTTGCAGTAGATGATATCACTTCTCCGAATTTCTTTTCCTGTACTACTAATTGATCTTCTGTAGTAAATTGATATGTATATAATATTAAACTCTTTCCAACATATCCTCCATTTCTCCAATCTGTTAAATTCATTTCAGATGTGCCAGAAGGTTTATACCCTGAATAATCACGATACTGATAATTACCCAAATATGTTTTTATATCATCTTTATATTTTTGCTGATCGTCCGCACTTGCCTCAGTATTATCATTTAAAGGGAAATAAGGAGATTTACCAGGTTTATAAGGATCATGTTCTGCATAATTCTCATAACCTTTTTGTTTAGGTAAATATCCTGTAGGATTGGCTACAAACTGCTCAATATAATGCTGATAGAATATAACATCACCAGATATATCAACATATCCTATAGGATCATACTCATAGAAATGTATTTTATTACCATAATACTCTATAGCCTCAAATTGCATAGGTACTTTATCACCAAAAATAGAAGTTACATCTGTAATTCTACCGAAAGCAAAAACAAATTTAGAATAAGTATCTACAGCTATTAAATATTGCTGTAAAGTAACAATTCCTCCGCCTGTTTTACCATATATCGAATAAAAACGAAATCTATCCATTCTTCCAGGTAAATAACCCTTATTATCATAAAGAGGATTAGCTCCGTCATATTTATATACACTCATTGCACTTATAGGAAATCCAGAAGCAGAATTTTCTCCGTCATTTGCTTTATAAAAATTTGCTGATATTTTATTCCAATCTGAGCCTCCCGGAGTCCAATATCTAGAAGGATCTTCAAAGAATTGATACACAGGAAGTTTATTATTTTGAAAGCTTGATTTAAATAACCACTTATCGAATCTGCTTGCTTCATATCCGCCGTAATCAGGCTTATTATAATCGGAATTTACTTTAAATGGATCTTCATCAGCAGATACTTCAGGAGGTACTTCTGCATCAGGAATATTAATTGTATTATCTCCAGATGAAGAATTTCTATTACTATAATAATATTTGGGATTAAAAAAATGTCCCCCGCAAGACATTATAAAAATAGATATCATTGATAAAAACAATAAATATATTTTTTTCATAAATAATGCTCCTATAATTATTTTATATAACAATATAATAATATATATTGTTAATAGTCAATATCAATTTAATAAAAAAGCGGAGAGAGTTTTTTATTCTCTCCGCTTAATTTTTCAATTATAGATTATTATTTATTTTGTCTCTCTATAAGCCTCATATAATGTATCAATACCTGGTCCAATTATTGTAGCACCTGTATGAGCAGATTTTATTGTATTATCACTTGATGATAATTCAACCCAATAATATGCACCATTATATTCATAAACAGCTCTATAATGATTATCTGGATCATTGTCAAATCTTGCTAATGTATATGTATATGTTTTATCAGCCCAATCAGACCATGCCCAATCTTTTCTCTTATAAGTTAAAGTAAATGTACTTCCATCACTAGAAAATACATATTTTACATCTTTAGTTTCAAGCAGATAAGGCTTTTGTTTTTCAGCATTAAAGAATGTTGCTCCTGCTACTCTATCCGTAAATATAGGATTATAATCTTTAAAGTCTGGATCCAATGAACTACCGTCAAAAGATATCGTATCTTTATTATTTACTTTTACAAGAGAAACTATAACTGTATCTGTATGATTAGCAATATTTTCATATATAGCTCTATATTTAGAAGTTATAGTTTTTACTTTATATGTTTTTATTTCCTGAGCTTCAGTATTATAATATGTATCTATAACAACTTTTATATTAGGAGCATCTGTATTAATTCCGCTAGAAGCAGTTTCAAATGTATATGTATATAATTTAAGACTTTTTCCCGTATAATTACCAGCCTTCCATAAATTCAAATCCATTTGTGATGTTCCATCAACTATATATCCAGAATAATTACGATATTGTAATTTAGAATAACTATCTTTAATTCTATTTATTTCATATTTATAATTTTTCTGATCTTCTAGTGATGCAGGATCTGTAGATGAGGCATTTAAAGGTCTATAAGGAGAGTAACCCTGTCCTATAGGTGTAGGCTGTGCCATTTTTTCAAAATTATGATCTTTAGGCATATAAGAAGTAGGAGCACTAACGAATTCTGTTTTATAATGATCATACAAAATAACAGATCCATTTTCTGTAACATATCCTATAGGATCATACTCATAAAATGCTTTTTTATCTCCATATTTTTCAACAGCTTCAAATGAAATTGGTACATCCTGACCCATAACAGAATCTGTATCAGTAATGGCTCCGAAAGCAAATATAAATTTAGAGTATGTATCAACTGCAATTAAATACTGTTTTAATGGAGCTACAGAAGCATTTCCGTTTATGGAATAGAAATTGAATCTATCCATTCTTCCAGGTAAATATCCTAAACTGCTGTAAAGAGGATTGTTTCCAACATACCTATATACTTTTAAGTTATCAATAGATACAGTCAAAATTCCACTGATAACAGTATTCTCACCATTTTTTCCGTCATAATATTCAGCTGATATATTATTCCAGTCAGCTCCTCCATGTATCCAAGTTCTTGAATCATTGAAAAAAGTATAAATAGGAAGTTTATCTCCCTGAAAACTTGCTTTAAATAACCAAGTTTTAAATTTATCTGCAGAAAATTGATAATTAGGATCATTATAATCTTCAGGAAGTTTAAAAGGATCTTCATCAGCAGGGACTTCATCTGGAAGTTTTTCAGGACCTGTATCAGGTGCAGCACCTGATGAAGAACTGCTTGATTTATTGTAATAGTACCTAGGATTAAAGAAATGTCCGCCGCAAGACATCATAAAAACAGATATTATCAATAAAGATAATAAATATATTTTTTTCATAAATAATGCTCCTATAATTATTTTATATAACAATATAATAATATATATTGTTAATAGTCAATACCAATTTAATAAAAAAGCGGAGAGAGTTTTTTTAATTCCCTCCGCTTGATTTTTATTATGCAGATAAATTATTCTTTTCTATAGGCATCTCCAGTCAACCTCCACCATTGAACTATTGTATTATCACCTCTTGGAGTAGATTTAATGACATCATCATTAGAAGATAATTCTACTCCATAATACCAAGGTATAGGGATTAATCCAACCATTTGAGTATATTTATAAACAGCTCTATTCTTATAATTTGAATCATTATCATATCTATATAATGTCCAAGTATTTCCATTCCATTCTATAGTTTTTCCTCCATTCTTAAATACATATGTGTTGCCGCTACTTGTATATGTAGGATCGTCTTTAACTCTATCTAAGAATATAGGACCATTATCAATAAATGAAGTAGTACCAACAGCCTGATCTCCTCTATAAAGAGTTTCGCTGTCATATTTTATACTAAACTCAATAGTAGAACCATTATATTCATATACAGCTGACTTATCCGAAGAAGATTGAACTGTATAAGATGTTGTTTTTCTTTCTCCTCTCCAAACTTGTTCAGTAACATTAAGTGTTTTACCATTGGCTGTAAATTCATAAATATACAATGTTAAACTCTTACCTGTTACTTGATATTCAGTAGGCAAAGGATTAGATAAATCATATTCGCTATAATCTCTAAATTTATATGTTTTACCTTTAACATTTTCTATAAATCCGCCAGATACAGTATTTACATTCAAATATCCTTCATGATGGCTTATAACACTTGTAGCACCTGCAAATGGAGAATAACTCAAAGACCAATATAAAGTATCATCTTTATTTCCTTTAGTATTAGATAATCTTAATCCCCAATATTTATTACCGCCTTCTTTATATTCTGCTTTATCGTCATCTTTATATTCAGCAGAGAAAGTATATGTTTTATTTAAAGAATTATTTTCATAATATTGTATAGTATTACCATCTGCACTGAATCTATACTCGTAACTGCCATCTTCAGCTTTATATGTTTTACCCGCTACTCTGTCAACAAATGCAGGACCGTTATCTTGATAATTAAGTATATATTCTCTAGTACCATCTTTTATTCTATCATAAGTACCAAGACCTGTTATAGTTAACTCTCCGTATTTTAATGATGTAGCTCCAACAGCCTTGTCAGCGTTACAAATATATGCTGTAGTGCTTGAACCATCATAGAAATGATCTTTTGTTACTGTAAGAGTCAAACCATCAGGTGAAAACTTATATGTATACAAAGTTAATCTGTCTCTTATACCATAAGTTTTTCCTTTAAACTGATCTATTATAGTTTGAGGATCTATATCATCAACATTAACCATATAATATGGAGATCTTCCGGCACTGTTCGCATCGGCATAACCTGCTATTTCTCTGCTTGGATCATGTATTTGAGGGAAATAAGCATTGGCATCTTTTGCCATTTCATTTTGATATTCTCTATATAAAGTTAATTTCAAAGATTCAGTAGAAGCATCATAAGACAAAAATCCTATTGGGTCATATTCATAAAATTTTCTTTCATCACCATGAAGTTCCACTGCTTCAAATGCTGTAGGATATGCCTGCCCCATAGTACTTCCTGTTTTAGTTATTTTACCATAAGCAAAAACCAATTTTGAATGAGTATCTACAGCTATTAAATAGTTATTAAGAGGCACAACTACCGCTTTACCTACAAGTCTATAGAATAAAAATCTTCCCATTCTCTCTGATTTATTATAAGAACTGTCAGGTGCTACTAAAGGATTTTTATAATCATATCTATAAAAAGCAGCTCCTGTAATATCATAACCTTGTGCTTTATTAGCTCCGTCTTTAGCATTATATTTATTTTCAGATGTAAGAGCATCTGATACAGTCCATACAGTACCATCTTTAAAAAATGAATACATAGGAACATTGTTATTATCAAAACTAGCAGCAAATAAAAAATCCAATATTTTATTTCCGTCAAATTGATATCCGATATCATTCCATTGACCATTTTTGAAAGGATCTTGATCTTCCGGAATATTTTCATCACCGCCTATATCTGCCGGAGGGGCCTGTTCTGAACTAGAAGAAGAACTTTTACTATAATAATATCTAGGGTTAAAGAAATGCCCTCCGCAAGACATCATAAAAATAGATATTATTAATAAAAATAATAAATATATTTTTTTCATAATTATTACCTCAAACTATCAATTACCCCTTAAATGCTAATCCTATAGTAAGACCAAAATCTAATGAGTTAATAAAATAAGATTTTAATGGTGTATCTAAAGTAAAATCTGGTGCAGCCTGTTTCATAAGATTATATAAAGAATCAGGCATTGTTATATATTTTGGAGAATATACATTAAATCTGGTATAAGCTCCTAATATTACCTCAACTCTGTCATTTACAGGCTGATTATACTCTATCATAAATTTAATACTGAACATAACAGGATTCATATTTTTTATCATAAAGTCAGTTACTATTATTTCTCCTATTTCTGGGAAACCTGGAATATCTGATCTATCAAAATAAGCTAAATATTCAGGAGATAAGTCTGCTATTAATTTACCTCCTATATGAAGTCCTAATGCTAATCTGCTGTTCAAGAAATAAGCCTTAGTACCTACTCCGAAACTTATTACAGGAGCATAACTCACATTTATATAAGCATTAGCAGTTTTACCATCTACAGTGTTTCCTGCTATTTGTCCTGCAAAACCATTTCCTACACCTAAAGAAACAAATAAACTCATACCGCTGAATTTATCAGGAGTCATTCCATTAAACCATCTTTCAGATCCGAATAAATAACCAAGCTCAGCTTCTCCGTCCATAGTGTAACCTACGGAACCTTTCATATAAGCAGCCCCGATTTTATTTAAATCTTCCTGACTTATTGAAGGCATAGTTGCTGTTCCATTAAAGTTCGCCTTCAATGCCCAAATAAAACCTTCTTCAAAACCATAAGCCGCTGAAAATCCAGCAAACAATAAAATGTTAATAAAAATTTTTTTCATCATAAAATATTTTCTCCCACTAATTAAAATCGACATAATAATAAAAATGTTTATGTTATATTATATTATCTTTTTATTATAAGTAAATACTGTTTTTATCTGGTTTTACAAAAAATTTACTATTATATTAAGCAACAAAGTAAATATTATACATATACTACATATATAATAGACATTTAATAATTTTTGTATTATTTTTGATAGACATTTTTTATATAATGTTGATTATTACATAGTTAATTCATACTATTTTTATAAATTTAGTATTTAATAGTATCTTTATAATATTTAATAGTCTTGTAAGGCTGATTTAATTTAAAGTTTATTATGTTACTATACCAGTTAACATAATCAAACCTATTAACTTCAGCCATTATTGAATGTTTTTCACCTGAATGTATATCATATTTAGCAAACATAGAGCCAATAGATTGAATTACATAATAAGAAAATATATTTTTTAAAGTTTCATGATCTAAAGCAGAATTAAAAAATTGATAAGTGCTTATTATGGAAATAGATTTACATGGCTTTATACTATTATTTTCGCATATTATTCTATCTACAAAGCCTCCGTCAGCAATAGATTTAGCACTCATTCCTCTGTAATTTGAAGTTAAAGGCATATTTACTATAACTATAGAGCTATCTACAAATTCATTTGCAACTATTCTCCAATATAAAGAACTAAATATAAATAATCTTTTTCCATCTAAAAGCTCATTTCTTCCATTTACAGGGCTATTCCAAATATTAAGTATACTCTGCTGATAAGACGGAGCTATACTTTTAGCTATTACATATAATGGAGTTCCATATTCATATCCGAATAAATTTCTTATATTTGCACTAGTTTCATTTGAAAGGGAGTATAATATATCTTTTTCTAATTGATTTGAATCTATGTTTTTTAGATCTATAAAATATCTCTTAAATATATCTGAATTTTCTATTATTATTTTTCTATTATCTCTGTAAAATTTATCATAACTTATACCATTTTTCAAATTGTATTTTATTTTATAACCCAATATTTTATAAGTAAGTTCTGATAAATCAGCATCAAAAATATCAAGAAAATCACCAGGACTGAAACCGACAATGCTATTATCCTCTATGTAAGTTATATTAACATCATATACTTTATTTTTATTGAGAGGTTCATTACTTTTCTGACATGATAAAAAGAATACCAAAAATAAAAATACTATATTATTCAGGTATTTCACCGCTTACACCCATAGCTTCAACTTTTTCAGTCTCTATATAATATTTTATTTCTCTTGCTCTTACAACACTTTCTTTTTGTTTCAAATACGGACTTTCACCCCAAAGCCTTAAATATTTCTCCTTATCAAAATAAGTAGCCCAAGCACTTTGAGAGTTCATATCCTTACCTTCTACATATACATTTCCATTAGCACGAAGCTTTTCTTCATCGTTAAACATCTGCATAGTTACAGATGTAATCTTAATGCTTCTATCTTCCACATAAGCTTTGGGACTTCCGCTTACCGTAGCAACCTTAGTATCCGGATCAAGATGAAGCAAATCCCCTTCTAATGATAAACTCTCGTCATAATCTATCATAACAACATCATTATGAAATATAACATCTTTAAATTTTTCGTCTTTTTTATACTCTATCCATTCGCCAAAAGCTATAATTCCTCTGTCAGGAATTCTAACAGAAGGATCTTGATACATATAAATATGCTCATTATCTATTTCATATTCTATATATCCGCCTTTAAGTATCATATTCTCTTCATAAAAATAGGCTGTAACATTTCCATAAGCATATAAAGTACGGGTGTTATTATCTTTTCCGCCATATTCATTCAAAAATAATCTGTCTGCCACTACAATATTATAATTACTTACATTATCCTTTTTTTTATTTGTTTCAGAAGAATTCACATAATTATTAGTTTGAAGAACATATATCTTTCCCCTTCCCATAACATTAGCAGTAGCTTTTTTAGCATTATACTCTAATATTTCACCTTCAAGTCTATCAGAACCTTGATAGAGTCTAGGATTTCCTGTAAGAAGTGCTATTTCAGAATCCATATCGTATGTTAAATTATCTGCATATCCGTCTGTTTTTCTTTTACTTTCCCGATCAATATGTGTTAAATGTACATTACTAATGGCTTTAGCTATTGGAGTATTAAAGTCCCTCTCCATAAATGAACTTCTTATAGTCATATTATTAGTAGGAGATTTTAAGACTGGTTTATTTTTTACATAAGCATATCTAGTTTTTCCATTATAACTTGCATATCCGCCGGATATTGTAGAGCCATTGGTTTTACTTAAAAGTCTAACACCACCGCTGAATGTAGCCAACTCTGTTTCCTGATAGAATGTCATAACATGACTTGTAATTACAGCAGATGAATCCTCCATTTTAGAATTACCTGTGTATTGAAAAACTTTTGTTTTATTATTGTAAGTAAATTTATCAGCACTTCTTCTTGATTGGGCAAGCAAAGACAATGCCAATATGAACAATATGATTATAACGAAAATTTTATTGATCTTCAGCAACCGGAACTCCTATAGCATCACCTTCATCAGTTTCATTATATATTGTAATATGTTCTAATCCCATATCACCTTCCATACTGCTTCCTGTAAGCCAACTTCCATCCTCCTGCTCTACTCGTATAGGAACAGGACTTTTAAATTGCTGTTTCTCATTATCCCATTGTAAATATTCAGTATAAAGAATAGTATTATTCGATGATTTAACAATCACATTTGTATATATTTGCGTAAACAATGTTTCCTGATTTATAGTTATAAACTCTCCGGATACGCTAGCGGCTATTGTATTATTAGAATCATAAGTATATGTTCTGCTTTCATAAAGCTCAGCCAATTTTTTTTTATTGTAGAATTTAGCATTAGTTGCAAAAGAATCTAACTGCTTAAAATTTGTATCATAACTTTCTCTTCTAAAACCATAAAATTCCATATCAGGAGGCGGAACAAAATCATCAGGCTGATTAAATTCTTTACCAATATTATCAAAATTAGTGCAGGAAACACATAATAAGAATATCATACTAAATTTTACTAATAATTTCATTATAAATACCTTTAGATTTAAGTATCATATCTATTACTACTCTAACAGCACCATATCCGCCTCTTTTACTGATTATAATATCAGCAGCCTTTAAAGCCTCATAATGTGCATCTTTAGGAGAAAAAGATATTCCTACATACTTCATAACACTTAAATCTATTAAATCATCTCCAATATAAGCTATCTCTTCTTCTTTTAAACCATATTTTTCCATTAAAGTTAAAACTATAGGCATTTTATTTTCTTCGCCTAATATTAAATCCTCAAAACCATGCCTTCTAAATTTATCGAATCTTGTTTTTATAGCATTAGAGTTGCTTCCTGAAATGACAGCAACTTTTATACCAGCTTTTAATGCTAAAACTACTCCCATACCATCTTGAGTATTAAAAAATTTACTCTCAACACCATTATCATCAAATATTAATCTTCCGTCAGTCATAACTCCGTCTATATCAGACACCAAAAGCTTAACTTTTTTTAATTTATTTTTATTAAATAGATACGAAATATAATCTCTGATATTCATTTTAAGAAACTTTTATTAAGATATTAGGACAAAACATTTTGGGGCTTACAGGACTCGAACCTGCCCACCCGGTTTAGGAAACCAGTGCTCTATCCTGATGAGCTAAAGCCCCTTATAATAAAGAAGCTATCAAGTTTTACAAAATCGGAGAGTGTGGGACTCGAACCCACATGGGTGTTAGCCCGGCGGTTTTCAAGACCGCTGCTCTACCAATTGAACGAACTCTCCAAACAAATATGGATTACATTATAACATATATAAAATTTATTTCAAGTTTTTTTGTTTTATTTTTTAGTTTAAAATCATTCATCTTTAAAAAATGCTCTTCTAAAATAAAGTCCATGTGCAGGTGCTGTTACAAAAGCACTCGCTCTATCTTCACTTTTCAATATATCTTCTATAAAATTAATAGGCATTTTTTTCTTTTGTCCCTCTACCAAAGTACCAACTATTATTCTAACCATATTATGTAAGAAAGCATTACCTCTAATTATAAAATATATAGTATCTCCTCTTCGTACAGCTTTAACTCTTTCCAAATATCTGAATTTAGAATCATTCTCATCTTCCGTAGAACAAAATGAAGTAAAATTATGCTCGCCTATTAGATATTTAGCATATTCATTGATTAATTTTTCATCTATAACATTTTTTCTATAAAACCATGAGTATCTCTCATAAAATGGAAAAGAAGTACTGCTGTTATGAACTATATATAAATATTCTCTAAATGTAGCTGAAGCCCTAGCATTAAAGCTATTAGGCATCTCTTCAGCTTTTATTATTCTTAAATCTCTGTCTAAATATGAATTCAAAGCTATATGAACTTTATGGATTGGAACGAGCATTTTAGGTACTCTGAAATTAGCAACCTGTCCCAAAGCATGAACTCCAGCATCAGTTCTTCCGCATCCGTATATAGTAATCTTTTCTCCATATACTTTCTGAACAGCTTTATATATCTCGCCCTGAACTGTTCTTAAATTAGGCTGTATCTGCCAGCCATAGAAATCTGTACCGTCATATTGTATTGTTATCTTTATATTATTCATAAATTAAAAAATAAAAGCCCATATAAATAATTATACAGGCTTTGTATATTCATAAAATTATAGTTATTATAAATCTGCAGGTATTGTAATATTTAATTTTTTTGCTGCATTAGTATTAATTTCTAATACAGGATTTTGTATATATTCTATAGGCATTTCAGCTGGTTTAGATTCGCCTTTTAATATTTTTACTGCCTGATTAGCTGTTAATTTTCCCAATTCATAGTAATCTATACCATAAGTAGCTAGTCCTCCAGCATTAAGCATAGCAGCCTCTCCGCATATTACGGGTATATTAGCAGGTCCTGTAACACCTATAACATTTGCCATACCGGCTGATACCATATTATCTGTAGGTACATATATAACATCTACTTTGCCTATTAAACTCTGAACAACTTGCTGTAAATCATTAGGAGTTGTTACTGTAGCATCTACATAAGATAAACCTAATTCATCAGCTTTTGCTTTAGCAATATCTATTTGAAATTTAGAATTCTGTTCGCTTGAACTATATAAAAAACCTATATTTTTAGCTGAAGGAACTAATTTTTTTAAAAGCTCCATTTGTTCTTTTACTGGTGTCAAATCTGAAGTACCTGTAACATTTCCTCCAGGCATTTTATTATCAGCTACCAATTTTGAATCTGCAGGATCTGTAACTGCTGTTATAAGTATAGGTATGTCTTTAGTTAAATTAGCTACTGCCTGTGCTGCTGGTGTTGCTATTGCCAATATCAAATCTACTTTATCATTAATAAATTTTTGTGATATTGTAACACAATTTGCTTGTTCACCCTGAGCATTTTGATAATCTATTGTTATATTCTTACCATCTTCATATCCGGCTTCTTTAAGACCATCTACAAATCCTTTATTAGCCTGATCCAATGCTGAATGCTCTACAAGCTGAAGTATTCCTATTTTCTTGGTTCCGCTATTTGAAGATGAATTACCTGCATTATTTGCTTTTGATGAACATGAGGAAATAAACAATACTGCAATTGATAAAGTAATAAATAACTTTTTCATTATTATACTCCCTAATAAAATTTCATATAATTACTATTACTAGTAGTATATAATACTGAACTAATAAAGTCAAACAAAATTTACATAACTAATATAAAATAATAACTATTTATTTTTATTTAAGAATTCTATTATAGCATTATTTTGATATTGAGATAATTCTTTTTCAAATTTATTTATATATCTATCAATACTTCCAAACATTGCAGCTGCATTCAATGCTAAAAAAATAATAAAAACTGAAAATATTTTTTTATTATTCATAACAAAATTTTCTTTTTGAATCAAAAATAATATTATAGGAATATAACAGATAGCAAAAATACCATAAAAATAATGAAAATAACCCTCTCCAAATCTAAAAATTAAAAAACATAAAAGAGTTAAAAATATTGATAAAATAAAAAATTTGGATAGTTCTATAGATACTTTTTCATTTATTATTTTTGCTTTATATTTAAAGTTAAAAACAAAATAAAACATATTTATTAAACAATAAATAGAAAATATAAGATTAAGAATTAAAAATATTAAACCATATATAAGATGGTTCTGAAGTCCAAAATTCTATAATGTTATTAAAACCTCTTAGGTAATGAGATGACATTTCATTTGTAGGAAATAAAAATAATGCTTGTATTTTAGCAATGATAATTTTACCCGTATCTGAACCTTTTGAAAGCATTAATTTTGTATTATAAAAACCATTATTAAACTCTGATATTAAATAAGGCAGATATTCTAAAAATGATAAAAAAACGCCTAAAATCCAATATTTAATATATTTCACTGTATTTTTATAATTCAAAATCAAATACAATATCATAGTTGGTATTACTGAAAAAAATGAAGCAAAATGTCCTTGTGCAATAATGGCTAATATTGGAAAAAT
>CASGDY010000005.1 GCA_949300355.1 uncultured Brachyspira sp. | reverse complement strand
GTCACAACTTCTTTTACAGGTATTTGAAAAGCATATATTTTACCTTGACTTTTTTACATTATTGTATAGAATTATTTCAAAAATCTAGAAAGTAAAGGGTTTTATTATGTTTAAGAATAATATTATAAAAATAGTTGTGGCTTTATCAATAGTTTTAGTTCTATTCATAAGCTGTCAAAAGAAAGAAGAAAAAAATAAATTATATGTAGGTACTAATGCAGAATTTGAGCCTTTTGAATACAGAGAAGGTGATAAAATAGTTGGTTTTGATATGGATTTAATAGCAGAAGCAGCTAAATTAATAGGTAAAGAAATAGAAATAGTGGATATGCAGTTTGACGGACTTCTTCCTGCTTTAGAAGCTAAAAAGATAGATATTATTGCTGCAGGTATGACAGCAACTGAAGAAAGAAAAAAGTTTGTTAATTTTACAGAGCCTTATTATAATTCAAAACAGTCTATAGTAGTTCAGGCTGCAAATACAGATATAACTTCTTTTGATAATTTTACAGGTAAGAAAATAGGTGTTGTTTTAGGATATACAGGCGACATATTAGTAAGCGAAATGCCTAATGTAGAAGTTCAAAAATTTAATAATGCTTCAAAAACAATATTGGCTTTGAAATCTCAGAAAGTTGATGCTGTTGTATTAGATTATGAGCCTGCTAAAAATTATGTAGCTCAGAATACTGAATTAAAATTGGTAGAAACTGATGCTGCTGTTGAAGAGTATTCTATTGCTATGAGAAAAGAAGATACAGAACTTCTTGCTCAATTGAATGATGCTTTAAAAACACTTAAAGAAAACGGCACTTATGATGCTTTAATAAGCAAGTATTTTGGGAAATAATATATATTTTATATCTTCTTCTTATTTTCTCGTTTTTTTATGAGATTATAAGAAGAAGATATATTTTTTATAAGGGTTTTATTATATGCTTGAATATTTAGAACTTCTAAAGTTAATATTCATATCAAATGAAAGATACATTTATATTATAAAAGGATTATTATTTTCTGTAGGAACAACAGCATGCTCTACTATAATAGGTGTTATATTAGGTATATTGGTTGCATTGCTTCAGCTTTCCGAATTTTATCCGTTCAAAAACTCTAAAAAGTTCAAAGATTTCAATCCTTTATCAAAATTGGCATTCTGGTATGTAAATATTTTAAGAGGAACTCCTGTTGTAGTACAGCTCATGATATGGGCTAATGTTATTTTTGTTGATAGTTTAAGAAATACTCCTATACTTATTATAGCTGCAATTGCTTTCGGAATAAACTCCGGTGCTTATGTTGCTGAAATTATAAGGGCAGGCATACAAAGTTTGGATAAAGGACAAATGGAAGCTGCAAGGGCTTTAGGTATGAATTATTCTATGTCTATGAAAGAAATCATAATACCTCAGGCTATCAAAAAAATACTTCCTCCTCTTGTAAGCGAGTTTATAGCATTGCTTAAAGAAACTTCTGTTGTTGGATTTATAGGCGGAGTTGATTTGCTTAGATCGGCAAACATCATCACAAGCCAAACATATAGAGGAGTTGAGCCTTTAATTGCTGTTGGAATAATATATTTTATACTCACTTCTGTATTTGCTATGATTATGAAAATAGTAGAGGAGGGTTTGAGAGAAAGTGATTAAGGTGAGAAATTTACATAAACAATTCGGAAAATTGGAAGTTCTTAAAGGTATTGATGTTGATATTGCAAAAGGAGAGATTATTGCTGTAATAGGGCCTTCAGGAAGCGGTAAATCAACATTTTTAAGATGCTTAAACAGACTTGAAGAACCTTCTCAAGGTGATATTATAATAAAAGGCAAAAATATCATGGATAAAGACACTGATATTAATGTTATAAGAGAGGAACTTGGAATGGTATTTCAGCATTTCAATTTATTTCCTCATAAAACCGTTATGGAAAATATCACTTTAGCCCCTATGAAAGTAAAAAAAATTTCAAAAGAAAATGCTGAGAAAAAGGCTATAGAACTTCTTAATAAAGTGGGGTTAGTAGATAAAAAAGATGTTTATCCAAGCAAACTTTCCGGTGGACAGAAGCAGAGAATAGCTATAGCTAGGGCTTTGGCTATGGAGCCTGATATTATGCTTTTTGATGAGCCTACTTCTGCATTGGATCCTGAAATGATTAAAGAGGTTTTAGATGTTATGATAGAGCTTGCAAGAGAAGGCATGACTATGATCATTGTTACTCATGAAATGGGTTTTGCTAAGAATGTTGCTACTAGAATACTTTTTATGAATGACGGAAAAATACTTGAAGATGAGAAGCCTAATGAGTTCTTCTCTAATCCTAAACATGACAGAGTTAGAGAATTCTTATATAAAGTATTAAATCATTAATTCTTATTATTGCTGGCTATAAACTTTTTATTTTTAATATATAATTTATCATATAACAGTTTTATATGTTTTAACCTTAAATTAGTAAAATAAAAAATAATTTTTATAATCAATAATAATAAAAATTTTTTATATTTAAATAACATATATTTTTAAGGAAACAAATAATGGTTTATGAAATATTTTCTAACAAACTTTCAATAGGCATCATATCCTATGTTGTATTTATAATATCAGCAAGCACACATGAGTATTCTCATGCAAGAACAGCATTTACTTTTGGCGATAGAACTGCTATGAGGCTTGGAAGACTTACTCTAAATCCTTTAGCACATATTGATATATTGGGAAGCGTGATTCTTCCTATAATTGCGGCAGTTACAGGTATTCCCGTTATAGGCTGGATGAAAGCAGTTCCTGTCAATCCTAATAATTTTAATAATTTTGAAAGAGATCAGGCTTTAGTATCATTTGCAGGCCCTTTTGCTAATCTTATGATAGCAGCTGTATCATTTATCATAATAAAAATACTCACATTCACAGTTGATGGTACTTTTATAATATATAAAATAATGATGTTTCTAGAGCATAGTAATAATGGTTTCTCAAATTTTATGCTCAATGCTTTACCTATAGTTTTAACAATGTTAGTTATGTTTTATATGATTAATATAATGCTTATGTTCTTTAATTTATTGCCTTTTCCTCCATTAGACGGCGGATGGATATTAAGATTTTTCCTATCTCCAAAAGGTAAAGACACTTATGATAAAATATATCCTTACGGTTTTTTAATACTTTATGCATTGCTTTTCTTTGGAATATTAAGAACTATATTGGCATTTATACAGACTATATCTCAGCATTTATTAGGAAAGAGCATTAATATTATATTTTCTATATGATATTTTTATCTATTTAAACTCCACCAACCGCCTTTAGGAGTATAGAACATATATTCTATACCAAAATTGAATGTTGATGTGTTAGGGGCATTACCAAAACCATATACGGTTTTTTGATACGATACAGTCATATATAAGAAGTCTGATATTGTAGCTTTGAATTTTACGAATATATCTAAATAAGAGAGACTTGACTGTTTTGTGTATGGAAATATATAATTAACCCCTGTATATAAAGTGATGAAAGGCGAAGTTATAATCTCTACACCTCCTGATATCTCACCTGTATTAAGAATATCTTTTAATAGATTATCTCTAGTATCAAATGTATAACAAAAGAAGAAATTAATCGGTATTACTTTAGGAATTCCGGCAAACATTATTGTTGTGTATATATTAAAAGGGTCTTTAGGATCAGAATATATATGATTATTTTTCATAAAACTATAACTTAATCCTACTTTAACACCTATAGATAAATACCAATCCAAAAGAGTAGCTTTCATAGTAGCATTAATAGAGTCAAAATTAAAATCATCAGTCATATTTGTTATACTTGTTATGTCATTCCTCCAATCCTGCCTTTGATATGTGAAGCTTGTTGATATTCCTAATTCCAAATATTTAATAGGTCTTACCTTAAAATAAGGCATAAATGTAAAATATAAATCTCTTCTGCTTATATTTGGATTATTAGGATCTAATGTTTGTAATTTTCCGCTTTGAAACCAGCTGTTATATTCAGAAAATATTCCTCCTATGCCTACAGAAAACATTTTATTTTTTTCTATAAGAGGAGTTACATCAAAATCAAAATCATTTTTTCTTGCAAAAGATATTTGAGAAAAACAGAATAATATAAAAAATATAAAGTATATGATTGATAATCTATTTTTCATAATATTAGTTAGTAATCACTTTTTTAATAATAAATCAATATTTTTTTCTATATTGTATCTGTATCTTAAATCTGTAACTAATATTTGATATTTTTGCTGTGTTTTAGCTTCTACAACTAAACTAGCTAATGCTTTTTGAGCATCTGCATAAGGCAAAGAATCTATATTATACATTTTACCATATCTTTCATATGCTAAATTAATTTCTTCTTCTGTAGGAGCAGGTATAGTTGATCTTATAGTTTTATCTATATAATTTGCATTAACAGCATTTCTAGTTAAGAAACTTTCTATAGATTTAGCTTGCGGAGTATCATAAAATCCTTCTTTTTTAGCTTCATACATCATAATTTCTCTAGCTACAAAAGCTTTGAACATTCCCTCTTTAGCCTGTAATTTTAAAGCAGCAGGAATATTTGCTCCTGCCTGTTTTATAGATTCATTAAACATATCATTAAATTCTGATAAAGGTACTGTTTCTTCTTCTATGGTAATGCATGGATCAGTATTGAACGAATATTTTAAATTATATTTAGTCTTTCCTGTTTCAATAATTTTGTCATATTCATTTCTCATACGCTCTTGAAGAATTGTTGTTTCTATTTCCATAGCAACCTGTTCATAAGTTACATTCGGACCTACAGCTGCTCTTATTCTTGCTATGTTGTTATTGAAGAATTTTCTTTTTTCAGCATCTGTTACAACAGCAAAAGTGTCTGATACTTTACTTTGCATATAAATTTGAGATAACTGATTATCTCTTTCTTTAGCAATTAATTTTAATACTTCTTCATCCTTATCATAACCTTCTTCAACAGCCTTTAAGTATATGACTTCCTGTTCTATAATCTGAGAAGCAAACTGCCATAATTGAAAATCATTAGTAAGAAGAGTATTAACAGCTTCTTCAGGTGCTCCTCTTAAAATGGTAAGATTAGATATTGCAGATAAGCACTCTTCAACAGTTATAAGTTTTTTTATATTTCCTTCGCCGTCTCTTATTCTAATTACCCAATTAGTATCCTGTGAATATAAGAAAGAAGAAAATAAAACTATACAAAAAATTGAAACAAATATTTTTTTTATCATAACTAAACAATTCCTAAATTATAAATCAAAAATCCTCATCATCATTTTCGGTGAAATCATCTCTTTTTCTATTTTTACCAGTAAATAAAGCAAATATAGATTTAAATATATTAATAATACTAAAATTATTAGATATATTTGAAGTCATTGAGCTGAAATTATTAATACTGCTAGATAAACTATTAAAAGAATCGTGTATGCTGTCTAAAGTTAGTTTAACTTTATTAGCTTGATCATCTGCTGTATTTGCAATGCTTCCTATTTTTTCACTAATAGATTCGATATTTTCAAGTATTCTATCGAATCTATTAGTAAATCTAAAATAACCTGCAAGTAAAACAAAAAATATACCTAAAACTAATATCAATATAGAAATAGCTATGAAAGCTAAAGATATAGCTATAACATTAATTTGAAATGTAATATCTTGCATATTAATTATTATTCTTCAACTGTTTCTTCAGAAGATTTTTTTCTTCTTTTTTCAAAGAAATCATTAGTTTTTTCTTTTCCTTTTTCTACTAATTCTGAAGTTTTTAATACGCTTCTATGATAAATATCATCTACTTTATATTTAATATTATCCATAGTTTCTTTAATATCTTCTCTAGTTTCCTCTCCGGCTTTTGGGGCAAATAATACTCCCAAAGCAACACCAGCAGTTAAACCTAATAAGAATGAAAACATACCTGATACTTCTTTAGACATAATAATATCCTCCTAGTTACATAACTTAGCTTTAATATTAAATTTAATTTACATTTTTGTCAACTAATCAAAAATGTATTTATAATTAAAAACTGTAAATAAAGTAATAAGTAATATTGTTTTTTTATATAAAAAGCCTTAATATTTACTAATAATTATAAATAATACTAATTTGACAAATTATTTTATTAAAATATAGATGTAACTTATGCAGTCAATTTTTCAGCTAATTTAAGGTATTTATCAAATATAAATTTTTATTGACAATAATAGGAGTTATTATGGAATTAAAAGTATTAAATAAACAAAACAATTCAAGAATGTGTTTAGTATGCGGATTTAAAAATGATTTAAGTTTGAAGGCTGAATTTTATGAATTAGAAGACAAATCATTATGTGCTTTGGTAACTTTTAAAGATGTGCATCAGGGTTATCCTTCAAGAGTTCATGGAGGGATACTTGCAGCGATTTTAGATGAGACTATAGGCAGAGCTATGATGCCGTATACGGGGGAAGATAAATGGGGCGTTACTATGACGCTTACTACAAAATATAAAAAACCTGTACCTATTAATGAAGAAATAAGAATAATAGGAAAAATTACTTCAGGAGACGGTAGAATTTTTGAAGGCGAAGGTTATATACTTCTGAATGATGATAAAGTGGCTGTAACTGCTAAAGGTACATATATATGCATGGGATTAGAAAAAATAGCTGAAATGGATCCTAATAACGAAGAAGATTGGACTGTAGAGAAAAAAGATACTGATCCTAAAACAATAAATATACCTTAATGATAATGTTTAAAAAAATGAATTTATACTAATATAATAACTATTTTATTTTTATTAGAGGATTGAATATGGATAATAAAAAATTTGTTATGTCATACAGCGGAGGAAAAGACAGTACTTTAGCATTATACAGAATGATTAAAAACGGGTATATTCCTAAATACATAATGACTACAATAAATGAAGAAAATGAACATTCATGGTTTCATGGCATATCAGCAGAATTATTTCAGGCTTTGAGCGAATGTTTAGAAATTCCTCATATTTCAATTAATACTACGCATTATACTTATAGGGTGAATTTTATAGAGGAATTAAAAAAAGTTAAAGAAGAAGGGATTAATATTTGTGCTTTTGGAGATATAGATATTCAAATGCATAGAGATTGGGCTGAAGCTTTATGTAAGGAATCGGATTTTGAATCGAAGTTTCCTTTATGGCAGGAGGCAAGAATGTCATTAGCAAGAGAATTTGTTAATGCCGGTTTTAAAGCTAAAATAAAAATAATTGATACAGATAAACTTGATAAAAAATATTTGGGACTTGATTTTACTAATGAGCTTATTGATGAATTTATTTCTATAGGTATAGATCCTGCCGGGGAATCCGGAGAGTTTCACACTTTAGTATATGACGGACCTATATTTAAAAAGCCGCTTAATATAGTGCTTTCTGAAATACATGATTTTGAAAATCATTCAAGTGTTAATATTGTTCTTAATAATAAATAATATTATTAAACTTTAATATGATAAATATTTGACTTTGATTAATAGTTTTTGTATAATACTCGATAACTGATAACTATAATAATTTTTTATTAAAAAGTAAATTATGATAATAAATGAATTAGTGTCTATATTAATTCCTGTATATAATATAGAAAAAACGATAGAAAAAAATATAAATATACTTATAGAAAAAGTTTCTCCATTTTTAATGAACTTTGAGATCATTATATCTGATGACGGAAGCAGTGATAATTCAAAAGAAGAAATAAAAAAATTATGCACTAACTTTCAAAATAATAATACAAATAAAAATTTAAAAAATATAATAGGTATTTATGCTAGAGAAAATCAGGGTAAAGGACATGCTTTAAAAAGAGCATGCGAAATGTCAAGCGGCGAATATATAATATTTTGCGATGGAGATATGGAAATAGATCCTGCTCAATTAGAAAATTTCTTTGTGATTATGCAAAAGGAAAATGCTGATGTTGTTATAGGTTCTAAAAGGCATAAGGATTCTATAGTTAATTATTCTAATATAAGAAAATTAATATCTTTTATATATTTTATGTTTGTAAAGGTATTTTTTCATCTTCCTATACAAGATACTCAAACAGGATTAAAACTTTTTAAAAGAGATGCTATTATAAATATTTTTCCTAGAATATTAGTTAAAGCATTTGCTTATGATTTGGAAGTGTTGGTTGCATGTAATTCTAATGGTAAAAAAATAGTATCTGCTCCTGTTATAGTTAATCCTAATAGGCATTTTGGATTTATTAGATTTCCCATTCTTTGGAGAACATTCATTGATACATTGGCAATATTTTACAGACTTAATATTGTTCATTTTTATAAAGATTTATTTTGTGAGTTAAAGGAAAAACCTCTTGTAAGTATTATAATACCTTTAAAAAAAATCAATGATTATATCAAAGAAGAAACAGAATATTTACTTGAACAGATATATACAAACTTTGAGGTTATAATACTTCCAGACAAATATACAGAAGATGAAATAAATATAGAGTTATTTAAAGACAGCAGAATAAGAATAATAGAAACAGGAGAACTTCCGCCTGCAATAAAAAGGGGTATAGGAGTAAAAAAATCTAATGGCAATATATTAGCATTTTTAGATGATGATACATATCCTGAAAAAGATTGGCTTTTAAATGCATTGAGGGCTATGGAAAGCACAAAGGTTTCTGCTTTAGGCGGTCCTGCTATTAATACTCCTAAAGACAATTTTTCAAAACAGATAAGCGGCCTCATTTACAGTTCTACTCTTATGAGCGGAAAGCATAAAGCAAGATATATACCTGACAAAGTTCAGTATGTTAATGATTATCCTAGCTGCAATTTTATCATTACAAGGGAGCTTTATGATAGAGTAGGGGGATTTGACAGTGAGTATTGGCCTGGTGAAGATACTATACTTTGCAATAATATCATGAAAGAAAATGAAAAAATATTATATACTCCTGAAGCATTAGTTTATCATCATAGAAGGGATTTATTTTTCGGACATTTCAAGCAGTTAAAAGGTTATGCTTGGCATAGAGGATATTTTGTTAAAAGATTCGGAGGAAATTCTTTAAGTTTATCGTACTTCATTCCTTCAATATTTTTGATTTATACTATTTTTGTGCCTTTTGCTTTATATTTTAATTTACCCCAAGTTTTAAATACTTATATTCCGGCTATTAATAAAAATATATTTTTAGCTTTATTATTATTTCCTCATAGTTTTTATGCATTATGTTTGCTTGGAAGCTGGGTTAGTACATTATCTCCTATAAAGGGTTTTTGTAAGGCTGTAGGTATATTTTTATCACATCTTACTTATGGTCTATTTTTTATAAAAGGTTTTATAACAGGATTTATAAAAAAGAAATAATTTAGTGTATGCTTAAACGATTTCATTTTTCCAACTACTGCACATTATATAATTATTATCAACTTTTTTGATACACACGCCATACATAACCTAAAAGGCACTCACTACGGTTTCGCTTATACCAATAAAAGAACTATGGTTCTGGCACAACTGTGTGCTTCGCATCAAAGTCCCAGATACAAAAACAAAAATGTAATTTTATTTTTGACAAAATATAGTTGTTTAGGTATATACTGAAAATTTTAGAGTTTGTCAATTTTTTATTCTTCTTTTTTCCAGACGCATGCAAAATGAAGCTAAAAAGATAGATTTATTTATAATTCAAATTTTATTATATTTTTTATTTTTTTTAATCGTGCGTTTAAATAAGTTAAAAATTTATTTAAAGCTTGGGCGGGTGCTGAAATTTCTAATTAAGCTATAAAGATAGTTAATATTGAAAGTCAAAAGTTAGCTGTAATGTATAAAGGGAGGGGTATGTAAATTAAGTTTTAAAATTTAATTACATTTGCCCACCCTTTAGGCTTATAGTTTATTTTTGATATTTTTGTATTATTTTTCTTTTTTGCTTTCACTGTTATTTTAGCTGCCCGCCCAGGATTTTTTTAAATTTGCTGTATATTTACCGCACGAAGAATAAAATTTATAAATATAGGCCTGTTTATTAGTAGAATTTTATTTATATATAAAACGTATTAATCGTGCGTTTAACTCATAATAAAAAAGCCGAGAGCCATAAGACTCTCGGCCTTTTTATATTATATGCGGTAATTATAGATTATCTTACACTCTTATCATAAGGAATACCCAATGCCTTAGGAGCTTGTGAGTTTTTAGAAGTAAATGCAAGCACTATTATAGTTGTTATATAAGGAATCATTTTGTATATATTATTCGATATAGGAAGACTTGCAAGTATAGGTATTCCAGAATAAGCAGAAGCCAATGTTTTCATAAGCCCGAAGAAGAAAGCTGCATAAAGTATCTTCATAGGCTTCCATTGTCCGAATATCAATACTGCTAAAGCTAAGAATCCATAACCAGCAACAGTGGCATTAAAGTTTGTAGAAGTAGGAATAACAAATACTAGTCCTCCCAAACCTCCTAAAGCTCCTGATATGGCAACACCAATATAACGCATCTTATAAACATTAATACCAACAGAATCTGCAGCCTGAGGATGCTCTCCGCAGCTTCTAAGTCTAAGTCCGAATCTAGTTTTATAAAGTACAAACCAAGATAAAGCCAATATTATGAATCCTATATATGTAGTTATGTATGTGTTTTTGAAGAATAATCCGCCTATTATAGGAATGCTTCCAAGTATAGGTACAGATTCTATTCTAAAATTATTAACGAAACTTATTTGCTGAACTGTCTGAATAGCTCTTGTAACATATATAGCAAATGCAGGAGCAAATATATTTAAAGCAGTACCGCTTATAACCTGATCAGCACTCATACTAATAGCAGCATAAGCATGAAGAAGAGAAAATATAAGACCGGATAAAGCAGATATAATCATAGCTAAAAATAATGTGATCATAGGAGGGAAATTAGCTCCTAATCTGCTTATAAAAAATATTCCTGCAAAAGCTCCGATTATCATTATGCCTTCAAGTGCAATATTAACTACACCGCTTCTTTCAGAGAACATTCCGCCTAATGCTACAAGTAAAAGCGGAATAGAAAAAAACATTGTCTGCTGTACTAAAAAATAAATTGTTTCCATTAAAAAAATCTCCTTTTATATTTTCTATTCTTTACTCATTAGCATTCTTTTCTTCTTTTTTTATTATCTTTTTTGATATAAATCCAACAATAGATTTGAAAAGCAAAGCAAAAGCACTGAAATATATTATAGACGATATAATCATTTCTATAATTTCAGGAGTAAAATCATATATCTGCATATAAAAACCGCCCACAGTAATATGAGCAATGAAAAGCCCAGCAATTAATATCCCTATAGGGTGAGATAGTCCAAGCAATGCAATAGGTATTCCCATAAATCCTTCTTCTGCAAGTATATCAACTACTTCTATATGCTTTCCAACACCGGAAAGATATAGAAGACCTCCGCCAAGTCCTGCCAAAGCTCCTGCTATAACCATAGAAAGAACTATGTTTCTTTTTTCGTTGATGCCGGCATATTTACTTGCATCTTTATTGAGTCCGCATGCTTTAAGCTCGAAACCGAATGTAGTTTTAGAAAGAATTATATACACTATTATTACTACGATAACGGCAATGAAAAATCCTCCGTTAGCACTTGAACCTCTGAATATGACATTAAGTCCCATAGTAGGAATCATAGAAGAAGGAGGTATATTTTGCGACTGGTTTTTAAGCATATCATAAACTGTAAGCGTAACAAGATAATTAACTAAATACATACCAATATAATTCATCATAATGCTTGAAATAACTTCATTAACATTGAAATGAGCCTTCAAAAAACCCGGTAAATAAGCCCAAAGTCCTCCGGCTATAAAAGAAACTATTAAAGCTACAAACCAATGTAGAGCAGGCGGAAGGAATGTGCATTTTACTGCTACTAATACAGCAGCATAAGCACCTACTATAAATTGTCCGGGAGCTCCTATATTAAAGAGTCCGTTTTTAAAAGCGAATCCAACCGAAAGCCCTGTTAGTATTAAAGGAGTGGCAGTGTATATAACCTGTCCCATTCCTCTAGAGCCTCCAGAGAATCCTCCTGAAAGTATTGTCATAAAAGCTGGGAAAGCATCATGAACATTACTTATAAGAAGTATTATAAGACCCAGAAGCAGCCCTATGATAATAGCGAGAAAAGAAGAAAATATATTAACAAATCCTTCTTTCTCCAAAATACCAGCCAATTTGTTTTTGAAATCCATTAAGCACTCCTTTTATAACAATACATTATTAATAATTTTATCTAGTATTTTTTATAAAAACTTGTTCGCTGTTGCTCACACATTTTTTATTTATTTATCTATAAAAAATTATTCAGTTTTTAGGCTATTTTAAGTAAACTCAAAATAGCCTCATAATTTTTTATTATAGTTTTTCTACTTCTTCTATGCTCAAACCTGTATTCTCACTAATTATTTTTGTATCTATTCCTGATTTTTTTAAATTTCTAGCTATATATATTTGCTGTTCTTTTTTACCTCTTTCTATGCCTTCTTCAATTCCTAATCTTCTTTCTTCTTCAAGCATTATTTGATTTCCATATAAATATGCTTGTCTTTTATCATATTCATTCATCATAAGTCTGTCTTTTATAAAATTATTATATTTTCTTTGAACTTCTTCCATTATTGTTTTTTCTTTAACTAATTCGGACATAATTTTCTCCTTATTATCTTTCTCTTTCATAGTAAAAAACTTTAACCAGCAATTTAAATCAGGTTTTAATAAATTATACTGAAATTTTTTAAGTTCTATTATATGTATTTGTAAATGATCTGTCAAAAGTCTTTGATTAACTGTATCATAAATCATATAACAGGAATGTATATTATTACTTTCATCTAAATTAAAATTAAGAAGATTAATACTTATTACTGGAGTTAGGGCATCATATTTTTCTCCCTGTTTTAAAAGTTTGCTGTAATTAGAAGCCCAATAGTATAATATTCTCTCTGGAAATTTTGAATTGCCTTGAAGCTGAATTTCTATTATAACAACCGAACCATTTTGTGTAATACATTTTACATCGGCAATTGTTTCTTTATCTTCGTAATTCTCTTTATAATTGAATGGAGTTAATATCTCTACTGATCTAAAAGTTTTCATGCCAGAATCAAGCATTATAGAGTTGATGAAATCCAATAATATAGACTCACTTCCTTTATCAGAAAAAAGATATCTCACAAAATAATCATTCAAAACATTAAAATCTTTATTACATCTCATAATTCAATTATATAAAATATCATATCTTCATTAACTTTATGCACTTCTCTTAGAGCCTGCCATATAAAGGCCAAGTTCATTAATAGTTAAATCTTTGTTATTAACATTAGCTACTATTTCTCCTTCATATATGACAAGTATTCTGTCGCTTAAATTCATAACCTCATCAAGCTCTAAAGAAACAAGTAAAACAGCCTTTCCATTATCACGTTGTTTTATTAGTTCTTTATGTATATATTCTATAGCACCAACATCCAATCCTCTTGTAGGCTGAACCGCTATAAGTAAATCCGGATTTCTGTCTATTTCTCTTGCTATAATAGCCTTTTGCTGATTACCTCCTGACATACTTCTAGCTATAGTTTTAGCACCCTCCGCACTTCTTATATCAAATCTTTTTATAAGTTCATTAGCATAATTTTCTATTTCTTTGAATTTTAAGAAGCCTTTATTTTGAAATCTTTCTGTGAAATAAGTTTGAAGTATTGTATTTTCTCCAAGAGTATAATCAAGTACAAGTCCATGTTTATGTCTGTCTTCTGGAATATGACCTATTCCGCTTAAAGTTTTATTTCTTATAGATAGGTTAGTAATGTCTTTGCCATTTAAATGAATGCTTCCGCTTGACATCTCAATTAAACCTGTAAGTGCATATATAAGCTCGCTTTGTCCGTTTCCATCAATACCAGCAATGCATACTATCTCTCCGGCACGAACATCGAAAGAAACATTTTTAACAATATTTTTTTCACTATGCGGAGATTTAACATTGAGATCTTTCACTGATAATATTATATCTTTAGGTTTTGCTTCTGTCTTTTCTACTACTAAAGATACCTTTCTTCCAACCATCATTTCAGACATTTCTTCTTTGCTAGTGCTTTTTACATCAATAGTGCCTATGTATTTGCCCTTACGAAGTACGGAACATCTGTCAGCAACTTCTTTAATTTCATTTAATTTATGAGTGATGAAAAGAATAGATTTTCCTTCTTTAGTTAAGGATTTCATAATTTTCATAAGCTCTTCTATTTCGCTAGGAGTAAGTACGGCAGTAGGCTCATCGAAAATAAGTATATTATTATCTTTATAAAGCATTTTTAGAATTTCTACTCTCTGCTGCATACCTACAGTTAAATCACTTATCAAAGAATCAGGATAAATTTCAAGACCGTAAGTTTTGCTTAATTCCATTACTTTCTTTCTAGCATCATCAACTTGAAGTATTCCATTTTTAACGGTTTCTACCCCAAGCATAATATTTTCTAAAGCAGTGAAATTATGAACTAATTTGAAATGCTGATGCACCATACCAATGCCTAAAGCATTAGCAGTATTAGGATTATCAATATTTACTTCTTTGCCATTAACTTTAATGATACCCTCTTCCTGTTTATAAAGTCCAAAAAGAACACTCATTAAAGTAGATTTTCCTGCACCGTTTTCACCAAGCAAAGCATGTATTTCACCTCGTTTTAATTGTATAGTGATATTATCATTTGCCACTATGCCTTTAAAACGTTTAGTAATATTAAGCATTTCAACTACATATTCTGAATTTTCCATTATATTTCCTATTATAATTTTATATAATAATTTAAAAACAATTATATATAAAATATAGTTAAATGATTTTGAATTGTCAAATATTTATAAAAAAAATAGAGATACCAGATTTATATCCAGTATCTCTTTGAATATATTTTGTAATTAATACTTTTATTGTATCAAATTAACTTTAACTATATCTAAAGGTAATTGATTAACATCTTTAGCATCTTTATCAGTAAGAACTTTTACTTCTCCGTTGTTTAATTTCTGATATATCATATCATAATCATTTTGAGTGAATTTTTGGAATTTAGAAGTAGCCATAGGGAGTCCTATACCATTAACTTTAGCATCAAGTATAACAGATTTTCCTCCAGGGAATTTATTGTTATAGAAATCGTCTATAGCATTATAAACAGACTCTCCAAGCATTTTCATAGCAGAAGTAATAACAGTAGGAGATTCAGCACTTTGATCAATATCAACGCCTATAACTAAACCGTTATTTTGTTCAGCAGCACTCATAACAGAGTTTCCAGCACCGCCTGCAGGAGCAAATATAACTTGTATTCCGCTTTGATACCAAGAAGTAGCTAAAGTTTGATTTTCAGGAGTAGCATTGAAATTACCTATATAAGTATAGTTGATCTTTATGCTTCCTACAGGCATATTCAATTCTTTAGCTGCATAATTAGCACCTTGTACAAATCCGTAACCAAATCTTATAACAGCAGGAACAGCCATACCAGCCATAACTCCTAAATTAGTGTAGCCTTCTTTTACTATAGCATATCCTGCTAAAAACCCGGCCTGTTCTTCAGCATAAAGTACAGAATAAACATTAGTCTCTATTCTGAAGTCAGTATAAGTTCCGTCTTGAGGAGTTCCGTCCAAAAGTACAAAACTTACATTTGGATGGGTATCTTGAGCTTTATATACTGCAGGCTCAAATAAAAATCCAGGAGTAACTACCAATTTAGCACCTGCTGATACTGCTAAGTCTATAGCATCAACATAAGCATCAGTAGTTTTTTGAGCAGGCTGATAATATTTATGAGATATGCCTTTCTCTTGTGCATACTTTGTTAATCCTTCCCAAGAACCCTGATTGAAAGATCTGTCATCTATAGTACCAACATCTGTTATTAATGCTAGTTCATATCCTCCAGACTTTTTTCCGCCTCCGCCGCCGCATGAAACTACTAGAATGAAGCTCATTACAGCAATAATTGAAACAAGAATTTTTTTCATAATATGATGTCTCCTATTTTTTATAATTTATTTGCTAAAAATTATTAAAGCCATATATAATTAATGATTATTTTATATAATCAATCCCTACTATGTCTACAGGCAACTCTTCCGCTGTTTTAACACTTCTATCTTTTAATATTTGTATATTGCCGTCTGAAATTTCTTTATATATTGTATTGTAATCATTTTCAGTAAAGTTTTTAAATTGAGAGGTTTTTATAGGCAGTCCTATACCATTAACGTTAGCATCTAATACAGCAATTTCTCCTCCTTTGAAAGTACCATTATAAAAAGAATCAACGGTATTGTAAACAGAATTTCTTATTCTTTTTATTGCAGAAGTAATAACAACAGGAGATTCAAAACTTTGATCAACATCAACACCTATAACCAATCCATTATTTTTTTCAGCTGCACTTATAACAGATTTAACGGCACCGCCTGCAGGAGCAAATATTACTTGTACACCGTTTTGATACCAAGAAGAGGCAAGTTCTTCATTTTGCAGAGTATCATCAAAATTACCTATGTAAGTATAATTTATTTTAATGCTTCTAGTAGGCATATTCAATTCTTTAGCTGCATAATTAGCACCTTGTACAAATCCATATCCGAATCTTATAACAGGAGGAACAGGCATACCTCCTATAACACCTAAATTAGTATAGCCTTCTTTTACTATTGAATATCCTGCCAAAAATCCAGACTGCTCTTCAGCATAAAGTACTGCATGAACATTGTCTTCCAATTTGAAATCAGTATAAGTTCCGTCTTGAGGAACACCATCTATAATTATAAAATTTACATCTGGGTGTTTATCTTGAGATTTATATACCGCTGTTTCAAATAAATAATTAGGAGTTATTATTAATTTCACACCTTCAGAAGCTGCTAAATCTATAGCCTCAATATATGCTTCTGTACTCCTTTCAGCAGCTTTATAATATTTGTATGATTTTCCTGAATTTTCAGCATATCTTACTAATCCTTCCCAAGCTCCCTGATTATATGATTTATCATCTATTTCACCTTCTGTAATCAAAGCTATATCGAATTCGCCGCCTTTTTTTTCAGGTTTAGAGCATGAAATTATTAATATAAAAACTGTTATTATTACTATAAAGCTGTAATATTTTTTCATACAAACCTCCTAATTAATTTACATAGGTAATTTTTACCAAATTTAAAGGTAGTTTATCAACACTTTCGACATCAGTATCTTTTAATACCTTAATAGTTTTTTTCACAAGAGAGTCATATATGATATCATAATCATATTGTTTAAAAACTTTAAATTTTGAAGTATTCATAGGAAGTCCTACTCTTTTAACCTGAGTCCCTAATACAGTGGTTTTTCCTCCAGTGAAAGTACCATTATAATAAGAAGCAACAGCATTATAAACAGATTCCCTTATCAATTTTATAGCAGAAGTAATAACAGTAGGAGATTCAAAACTTTGATCAACATCAATACCTACAACTAAACCTCCATTATTTTCAGCAGCTCTTATAACAGATTTTCCAGCACCGCCTGCAGGAGCAAATATTACTTGTACTCCATTTCTATACCAAGAAGAAGCAAGTTCTTCATTTTCATCATTGTCATCAAAATTACCTACATAAGTATAATTTATTTTTATGCTTCTATCAGGCATTTTTAATTCATTCGCGGCAAATTCTGCCCCTTGTACAAACCCATATCCAAATCTTATGACAGGAGGAACAGCCATACCGCCTATAACTCCTAAATTAGTATATCCTTCTTTTACTATAGCATATCCTGCTAAAAATCCCGCTTCCTCTTCAGCATAAAGAAGAGAAATAGTATTTTTTGCTATCTTATAATCTGTATAAGTTCCATCCTGAGGCTTTCCGTCTATAAGTATAAAATGTACATTTGTGTAAATATCTTGAGCTTTATAAATAGCGGTTTCAAATATATGTCCCGGTGTTACTATCAATTTTGCTCCCATGCGAACAGCTATATCTATAGCATTTAATGTTAATTCTACATTTTTATCAGAAACTTTATAATATTTATAGCTTATGCCGTAATGTTCAGCATAATCCTTTACACCTTTCCAAGTACTTTGATTAAATGATTTATCATCTATATTTCTTACAATAACAGCTATTTCATAACCAACTGAATCTTCACCGCCTATGTCACCGCAGGCAACAGCGTATAAAAAAACAGTTATAGTAAGAAAAGTAAAAAACTTGTTCATATCTATGATTCACCTATTAATATCTAATTTTTTTATTATAGAATATAATCATTTTATGTAATTAATTTTTACTAAATTTAAAGGCAATTTTTCTACACTTTCAGCATCAGTATCTTTTAATACTTTAATAGTTTTTGTTACAAGAGAATCATATATTATATTATAATCATCTTCTGTGAAAACTTTAAATTTTGAAGTATTCATAGGAAGTCCTATACCTTTAACCTGAGCACCTAATACGGTAGTTTTTCCTCCGCTGAAATTACCATTATAATAAGAGGCAACGGCATTATAAACTGATTCTCTTATTAATTTCATAGCAGAAGTTATAACAGAAGGAGATTCAAAACTCTGGTCAACATCAACCCCTATAACCAATCCGTTATTATTTTCAGCAGCACTCATAACAGAATTTCCTGCAGCACCGGCAGCAGCAAATATTACCTGTACCCCGCTTTTATACCAAGAAGTAGCTAAAGTTTGATTTTCAGGAGTAGGGTCATAATTACCTACATAAGTATATTTTATATTGAAAGAATCTTTAGGTAATTTTGATTCAACAGCAGCATAATCAGCACCTTGTACAAATCCATATCCGAACCTTACAACTGCAGGATGAGCAACACCTCCCATAAATCCCAAATTAGTATATCCTTCTTTTACTATTGAATATCCTGCCAAGAAACCTGCTTCTTCTTCAGAGTAGAGAATAGCAAGTGTATTAGATGATGTTTTGTAGTCTGTATAAGTTCCGTCCTGAGGTTCTCCGTCTATCAGTATAAAATGTACATTTGTGTAAATATCCTGTGCCTTATAGATAGCAGGCTCAAACATATATCCAGGTGTTACTATGAGTTTAGCCCCGCATCTAGCGGCAAGGTCTATAGTGTTTAAATAAGAATCTATATCCTTATCAGGAACTCTATAGTATTTATAACTTATACCATAATTTTCTGCATAATCCTTTACACCTTCCCAAGAACCCTGATTAAAAGATTTATCATCTATAGGTCCTAAATCTATAAGTACAGCTATTTCAAAAGTATTTGTATCTTTATTTGCATTCTGACCGCATGATAATACAAACAAAGAAACGATAAATAAAACACATAACATAATTTTTTTAATCATAATTCCTTCCTAAAATTATTTTTTTATTATTGTTATTTATATTGTTATTATTTTTTATCTTTATCTATCAAAATTTTAATTGATTCTATTATCAAATCTATTGCTTCTTCTCCTGTATAATCTTTTGGGTCATTAATATTATTTTTTATTCTTTCCTGATTATGTAAAACTAGCATAGCAGCTCCTGTTCTTACATTTTTGCAAGCACCCACTGCAAATAATGTAGCTGATTCCATTTCAGAAGCCAAGCAGCCTGCTTTAATATAACTATCCCATTTATATAATAATTCTTTGTCAACAGCCATACTTTCAGGTGCATGCTGAGCATAAAAAGCGTCTTTGCATTGTACCGCACCAACATGAGTTCTTGTTTTTACTTTATCAGCTCCTTCGATCATAGCCTCAAGAACATCTATATTAGGCACGCATGGAAACTCTTTAGGTATATAATTGTCCATTGTACCGCCGCCTTTTACAGCACCATTAACTATAACAACATCGCCAGGTAATACATCAATATTCATACCACCGCAGGTACCAACTCTTATAAATGTATCAGCTCCAACTTTGATAAGTTCTTCCAAAGCTATAGCAGTTGAAGGGCCTCCTATACCATGAGAAGTAGTTGAAACTTTAACTCCGTTTATATATCCTGTATAAGTTGCATATTCTCTATAATCAGCTATTAATTTGGCATCATCAAATCTTTTAGCAATTTTCACGCATCTTTTAGGATCTCCCGGCATAATAACATATTTTCCGACATCCCCTTTCTTTAATTTCAAATGATGAACTAGATTTTCATTTTCTTGATAATAGGCTTTTGGAAACATATTTGATTACCTCTTTAATTATTTCTTTTCAGTTTTTTGGTCTTTCTCATTTAATAAAATAATAGCTTCTAATGCTGTTAATATCATATTTTCTATATTATCGCTGTATTCTAAATGAGTCCCCATTCTTTCAATCATAGTATTTTCTACTATATGCATTATTCCGCCGGCTCTCACCTTTCTTAAAGAAGCACAGGAAAAAAGAGCGGCACATTCCATCTCTGAGGCTATAGCACCGCATAAGGTATAATATTTAAGATTATTTTCAAACTTTTCTCTGAAAAAAGAATTCTGAGGTTCTAATTCTCCATAGAAACAGTCTTTACTATGAACAACGCCTATATGATAATTAGCATTTATTTTTTTAGCGGCATCTCTCAATGCAAGCATAACATCAGTATTTGCAATAGCAGGATATTCAAGAGGTATATATTCTTTTGTTGTGCCTTCATCTTTTATTGCAGCCTGAGCTATTGCCAAATCATTAGGCTTTACTTTAAGGCTAAGTCCGCCTGCAGTTCCCACTCTTATAAATGTATCGGCACCTACTTTAATAAGTTCTTCCATAGCTATCGAAGCTGAAGGGCCTCCTATACCTGTGGAAGTTACAGAAACATCTGCTCCTTTATATTTACCTGTTACAGTAACATATTCTCTGTAATCAGCTTTTAATTCAGGATTATCCAAAAATTTTGCGATATATCCTACTCTTTTAGGGTCGCCCGGAAGAAGTACATATCTTGCTACATCGCCTTTTTTTAATTTTATATGGTATTGAAGAAGATTATTTTTAAATGCCTCTTCATCATAGAATGCTTTAGGTTCTTTATATTCCATAGATGATTATCTCCTCTGATTATATGCATACTATTATAAATACTACATAGAAGATTTAACTATCGCTATGCCGCTGCTAGTTCCTAGTCTGCTTGCTCCTGCTTCAATCATTTTTAAAGCATCTTCATAAGTTTTTATGCCTCCTGAAGCTTTAACTCCCATTTCTTTTCCTACAGCCTCACGCATAAGTTTTACATCATGTTCTGTTGCTCCGCCTGTAGAAAATCCTGTGGAAGTTTTAACAAAATCGGCACCGCATTCTTTAGCTATTTTACATGCCAATACTTTTTCTTCATCTGTTAGAAGACAAGTTTCTATAATTACTTTTAATACGCTGGCATGGCATGCATCTCTTACTTTTTTTATATCTCTTTCAAAAAGATCTATTTTTTTGCTTTTTAAGAAACCAATATTTGCAACCATATCTATTTCATCAGCTCCGCTATCCACTGCAACTTTTGTTTCATAAGCTTTTGCCTCTTTCATCATAGCACCCAAGGGAAAGCCTACTACTGAACATACCTTTACATCTGAATGCAAAAGAAAATTATAAGCTACATTTACATAGGCTGAATTTACACATACAGAATAAAATCCGTATTCTTTAGCTTCTATGCATAGCTTTCTTATATCATCTATTGTGGCATCTGGTCTTAAAATGGTATGGTCTATTAATTTATTAAGATTATTCATATTTTCTCCTCTATTAAATATGATATAAAACATTGTTCTATTTGTCAAATTTATATTATATATTATTAGTATATAAATTAATTTATTAAAATCATTTAAAATAAAAAAATAGTGCTTATATTTTACTTTTATAAATAAAAAATAATGATTTTAGCTTTTTTTAATTTGGCAGGATTATTTGGATCTTTTATATAAATATCTTTTATTGATAAATTATTGTTATTTTTTGATATTTCTATTAATTTTTTTACATCATTTTTTTCAAAAGAATTGAATTTAGTTTCATTTATTATAGCCATTAAATTAAATTTAGCTTCTTCATTTCTATTATAGACATACGAAAAAGTTTTTATAGGATTTTGTATATGCCACATGCCTCTTATACATAAAGAAGTTATACCTAAAGGATCTATTCTTTTCACTTTACCAAGTTCATTTGTTTGAGAAAATTCTATATTTTCTATACTAATTATCCCGTTTTTTATTGTATTTTTTATTCTTTCATAAACATTATTACTAGCAGCATAGTCCTCTCCATATACAAATGATAATTGGTATAATTCGTTAGTTTTATTTACTGTACCAACTGCATATATAATATCTTTTTCTCTCCAGCCATTTTCGCAATTTTTACATGCTTCTGTTATCATATCGCTATCAGAATATAGCTTAGATTTAGGATATGAACTATTAAGAGCTAAATCAGCGGTTATATTTTCTATTTTTTTTACCTCTATAGCATCTCCTCTTTTTATAATAATATCTGGCGGATTATTTTTATTTCCGGTATAACTAAAACATTCTGATATTTTATGATTTCGTATATTTTCATCATTTTCAAACATAGTAGAGGCAAACATATCTTTTATGTATTCTTCCAATGAATCTCCTACATTATTAATACGATTACTTCCTTTTGTGTAAGTTTTTAATTTTATAACAGGGTTATTTACTATATTTATAATAGCTCTTATTAAATTAGTATGCATCATATATTCTCCAAATCTTTCATAATTTTTTTAGCTATATGAAAAGCTAAATTAACAGGAACAGCATTCCCTATCATTTTATATCCATCAGAAATATTTGTATATTTAAATATGAATGAATCTGGAAAAGTTTGTATTCTTGCACATTCTCTAACACTTAAACGTCTATATTGATTTTCATATCCTTTAGCAAAAATATATTTATCCTTTTCTACAAATACCATTTTAGGTGCCTGAGGGTGTATAGGAGCATGTCTTCCTCCTGCTTGTATTGTAAATGAAGGTTCATCCCAAGAACGGACTCTATTTCTAGACATATATATAGTTGAAAATCCACCGTTCATATATTCATGATTTGCTATTTTTAAATTATCATTAGTTTTATTTTTTTCCTTAGCTGAAACAGCAGGAGGCAAATCATATATAGCATCTTTCAAAGTAGGCTTATATTTTTCTGGAGTAGGAAATACAAAAGTCTTATTAATGCTATTATGATATCCTACTATTATTACTCTTTTTCTGGTTTCAGGCACTCCATAATCATTGGCATCTAATAATTTACAGGATATATTATAATTAGCATTTTTGAATTCTAATAAAAAATTATTAAATGCTTCATTATGTTTTTTAGCTAATATACCAACTACATTTTCTGCTAAAAAAAATTTAGGCTGTTTTTCTTTCAAAATACGAATATAATCATAAAATAGTTTTCCTCTGCTATCGTTTATACCTCTTCCAGCACCTGCTTCACTCCAGCTTTGACATGGAGGTCCTCCTATTAAGCCAATTGAATCAGGTATATCCTTACTTTCTATATCAGTTATACTTCTTTTATCTAATTCTATATCAGGAAAATTATATTCAAATGTATCCCAAATAGTTTTATCATATTCATTTGCCCATATTGTTTTAAATCCAGCATTTTTAAAACCTAAATCTAAGCCGCCTGCACCAGAAAAAAGAGAAATAATAGAAAAATCACTCATAATTAATTATTTATTAACTGCCTTTTTGACAGCCTCTATAACCATATCCTGTTCTTCTTTAAGAATATCATTATCTATAGGCAAAGCCAAATTATGTTTTGAAGCATATTCAGATACAGGCATATCTCCTTCTTTATAGCCTAATTTTTTTACAAGTATAGGAGCTAAATGTATAGGGTGAGGATAATAAAGTGCTGTAGGTATTCCTAATTCATTTAATTTAGCTCTTACTTCATCTCTGTTATTTTCTACCTGTATAACATACTGAGCATGTACGCTTTGAGTATATTCTGCTACTTCTGGAACTTTTACTACATCTTTTAATTTTTCATTATAGTATTCAGCTGCTTTTCTTCTATAGTCCATATCAGCATCAAATCCTTTAAATTTCTCAAACAAAATACCTGCCTGTAAATTATCAAGTCTTCCTGTAGTTCCTAATTTAACATGTATCATTCCGCCTTCATCTCCATGATGACGAAGCTGTTTAAGATTTTTATATAATTCTTCATTATTAGTAAACACCATTCCGCCGTCTCCAAAACATCCTAATGGTTTAGCTGGGAAAAATGATGTTACAGCAATATCACCTAATTTTCCAGAACATGATTTTATATTTTTATAACTAGCTCCGAATGATTGGCAGGCGTCTTCTATAACAAATATATTATTTTTCTTGGCAATGTCTAGTATAACATCAAAATTAGCACATTGTCCGAATAAATTAACTGGTATAATAGCAGCAGTATTTTTATTGATTAAACTTTCAAGCTTTTTTACATCCATATTAAAATATTCATCAATATCGCAAACTCTTACTTTCATTCCTAAAAAAGCCGGAGCTTCAGCAGTAGAAAAGAATGTCATAGCAGGTACTATTACCTCTTTTTGAGAATGATCTTCTCCTGCATTAAACCCCAATGCTAAAAGGGATAGGAGCAAACCAACATGCCCAGATGAAACTCCTACAGCATATTTAGCTCCTGTATAATTTGACAATTCTTTTTCCAACATTTCTAATTCTTCGCCAAATATAAATTGGCTTCTCTCTATAATGGAGGATATTTTTTTATCAATAGCTTCTTTTCGTTTTTCGTATCCTCTGTAAAGGTTCATATATTTCATAAAAAATCCTTTATAAAAAATAAAATAACAATTAAATTGTATTCAAAATATAATTAATGTCAATACTTTTATATTTTAAAAAACTTGACAATGAAGCTTATTTTACTATACTTTATAGTTAAATATAATGTAACTAGTTATAGTAATAATAGAGTTGACTATGTGCAGAGATTATTGTGAAAATAAAGTAGAGAAAAGATTATGTGTAAAAATTCCTAGTGATAAATTATTGGTACCTAAAGTTTCCAATGATTTCTTATCTTTTTTACATTCTAATGGAGTAGATGAATGCGGGGCATTTCAAATAGCTTTTGAGGAAGCTTTAACTAATGCTATCATTCATGGAAATAAAAATGATTATAATAAAAATGTAAATATATATTTTTATATCAATGATGAAATGATTAAAGTGATAATAGAAGATGAAGGTGATGGATTTGATTATTTTTCTGCTATGATATGTTTAACAGAATCGCAGGATAATATTTACAAAGACAGCGGAAGAGGAATCTTTCTTATTTCTTTATATACAGATGATTTTTATTTTGAGGATAATGGAAGAAAGATAGTAATAATTAAAAATATAAATTAATTTTTTATTATTGCTAATGAAAATTGTCCGAATTCAATTTGTATTTTCTGGTATTAAAAGAATAATCATGCTGCTAATAGTGATGATTAAATTTAGAATTTTCATTGACGCACGGTGAGAAGTACTCCTTAATATAATTAAGATTGAAGTTTAATATTATTAATATTTATAGTTTAGCTTAACGTGCGTTGAGTGTCATACTTTTTTAAAAAGCTTGGGTGGGTGCTATATTTTCAAAATAGGCAATAATGAAATAGAAAATTGTATATTTTTAAGTTGATTAAAAAATTAAAAGGGGGGGTATCTAGTTTTTGCTAGGAATACCAAAAGGCATTCTTAATTTTACTATAGTACCGGCACCTTCCGAACTGTCTATACTTATTGTTCCCTGCATAGTATCAAGCAAATCTTTTACAACAGATAAACCAATACCCATTCCGCCGTACTCTCTTTCAAATCTCGAATCAGCTTGATAAAATGGTATGAATACTTTTTTTAATTTGCTGGGCTTTATTCCCTTTCCTGTATCTTTTACTATTATCTCAATTTCATTCGGTATAATATTTTTCATGGTATGATAATTGAATAAGTCAGGTGAGAAATCAAGCTCTTTTTTTTCTATAGTATCTAAAGTTCTTACATTTATTGATATAGTTCCGGATTTTGTAAATTTGAAAGCATTAGATATTATGCCTTCCATTATAAGCCTGAATCTTTCATGATATCCTATCAATGTTGTGCAGTTTTTTTCTATATTCATTTCTATATTTATATTTTTAGGGTAAATGAATTTATAACCTTCTATGATAATATCAAGTTCTTCTTTAATATTAAATTCAGATACATATTTAGAACTTTCATCATCTTTTAAAGCTATTTGTATAAGATTGTTATTAGTATCATAAAGTTTTTTAATGCTTCTTGAAACGATATTAAAGAATTCCTCTCTTTTTTCTTCAGGCATATTATTCTTTTTAAGCAAATTAATGTATCCCATAATTTCTGTGAAAGGATGTCTTAATTCATGAGAAACAGTTGCTTTGAATTCTCTTATTAATTTATTGTAATGTTCAGCACTTTTTTTGAGAGAATTTATTTCATTCAAAAGAGCATGAAGCCTTTTTTGAAGTATTAAATTATGATTCTTTTGATGTTCATATAGTATGGAGAAATAAAGTCTATGAAGTCCTATTTCTGTACCGGCATTTTTTATTACGCCTTCCTTACACCATCTCATAGCCTTGTCAAATGGTACGAAAAAAGATTCTATAGTTTCTTCCATTACAGAACCATCTGTTTGAATTTCTTTTTTAGGAGTTAATCCTGTTATGTCGCATGTGGCAATATTAATTCTTTCTGTTATAATTCCTGAAGAACTATAATATCTATGTCCTAATACATTTATCTTTTTTAAATCTACATTGTATCCCGTTTCTTCTTCAAGTTCTCTTTTAGCACATCTTTTTATTCCCTGATTAGGATTCTTTTCATTAATTTCATCTTCTTCAAGCATACCGGCAGGAAACTCTAGAAAATTCATAATATATTCGTCTATTTCTTCCGGTTTTTTTCCTGTCATTACTTTTTCTCTATAATAAACAACAGGCCTGAAAGTGCTAATCATAAGAACATGTATTTGATTATCTATATAAGTATATGGAACTATAATAACAGCATCTCTTCCTTTTCTGTTAATTATATCGCAGTTATATTCTCTGGAAAAAGAGCCGTCATCATATTCATTAATAGCCATAAATCTCTCTAAACTCACAAATCCTGTATCTAACTGTATAGGAGGAGATTTACGGAAGTATTTAGTGTTTTTTACTTTTTTTATTTTTTTATCATTAGACATAAATTGAATCTCTTTAAAAATTATTTTATCCCTGCTTTCAATAAAGCATTTTGAAATTTTTATTGTTTATTGTAAAAAATAAAATTTATTATTGTAAAATATTACTCTTTTTTTATTATTTTTATTAAAGTTATAACATTGCCTTTTTTATTAAATTTCACTTCATCAAAGTATGATTTAATCATCATAATTCCTCTTCCGCTTTCTCTTGCAAATCCATCGCTGTTTATTTTTTTAGCTTCCTGTTTAGGTTTAAATCCAAGTCCCTGATCTTTAACAGCAATAATAATATTATCATCTTCTATTTGCAATGTTATTTCTACATGAGTTGTTTTAGCTTTTTCAGTTTTTAGAAGTTCTTTTAATTTTTTATGGTAAATATTTTTCTTAAGCCAATTTTTTTTAGTTTCGTATAAAATGTTAAGATTTCCATGCTCAATTGCATTCATAATCACTTCATATAATGCAGCAGCAAATAAATCCATTTCATTATTCGGTATGTATTTTTTTACTTCAGCAGATAAATTTTCTATTAATGGGGTAATATCTTCTAGTTTATTCTCAAGTAAATATTTTTTCATTCTCTTATTATATCATTAAATAATATAATATCAAATTTATAAATAATATACATTTTGTTTATAATATATCTATATATAGCTGTTTTTTTGAACCTTTTTATACGCTTGACAAAACTAAAGTTGTATAGTATAATACTTGAGTATATTTGTATAAATTTTTTTGCTATGAAAATGATTAATAAAGAAATATAATCTTTAAGGAGACATATATGAAACGAACTTATCAGCCAAGTAAGTTGCGTCGTGCTAGAAAATTCGGATTTTTTAAACGTATGGCAACTAAACATGGACGAGATGTTTTAAAACGTAGAAGAAGAAAAGGCAGATATCGCTTAACTGCAGCAGATGAGTAAAATATCAAGCAATTATTAAGCAGTACTTATGGAAAAACTGTTACAGGGAATACTCATTGAAATTATATACTAAAGAGCGTTTAAAGCACAGAAGCGATATATCAGCTTTCTTTAATAATAGCAGCAGTGTTAAAAGAATTTATAATTCTAAATACACTGTGCTCTTATTAGAAAATAATCGCTCGTATTCTAGGTTTGCTGTAACTATAAAAAGAAACAAAGCTAATTCTGTGGGCAGAAATAGGGCTAAGAGAATAGTTAGAGAAATATATAGAACTCAAAAAGATAAAATTCCTGCTGGATATGATTATTTTATTATAGTTAATAGGTTTGATAGTTATAAGCTGCCTTCATTTGATGATTATAAAAAAGACTTATTAAAATTATTTCAGAAGGTTTTGTATATATGAAAAAGATTCTTTTATTTTTGATTTTTTTGTATCAGAAAGCTATTTCCCCTTATTTAAAACCTTCCTGCAGATATATACCCTCCTGTTCTGAATATGCTAAACAGGCTGTCATTAAGTATGGAGCTGTAAAGGGAAGTTTTCTTGCAATTGCCAGAGTACTGAGATGTAATCCGCTAGCAAAAAAAATATATGATCCTGTGCCATAGTATTTTTATGTGTTAGTCCATCTTCCTTTTTTAATTGCTTTAAAGAATTCTTGTTTGTATATAATTGATTTAAGGAGCTTTAACATTTTATGAGCAATAATAAAAGAATGGTTATAGCTATTGGACTTTCCGCTATAATAATGTTACTATACATGTTCTATCAGGCAAAAACAATGAAGCCTGTTTATAATTCTAATAATGTAAATACAAATTCAAATACTGTAAGTAATAATACAACTTCTGAAAACACTCTATTAAATACTGATCAAATGCAGAAAATAGAAAAGATAGAAAATACAAATGCAGCTATTAATAATGAAAAAGTACTTGAAAATGACTATGTTATAGCAACTTTTAAAAATGGAGCTTTACATTCATATAAATTAAAAAATTATTATCCGCAGGATTTAGGTGCTGATGCTACAAATGAAATTATTGATATGGTAGAACAGGTTTACGATGGAATTTATCCTTTTACCGTAACTTTTCAGAATCTTTCAAATTCTATAGCAATACCTGAAAATTTAGATTATCAATTGACAGAAGAAAGCGGTGACAAAGTTTCATTTTCTGCTAATGCTATTATAGATAATACAGAAGTGAAAATAACAAAAACTTTCACTTTTGGAGAGGACCCTTATCAATTAAAAAACTCTGTTAGCATAGAAAATATCGGAGAAAAAGACCTTTCTTTATTCTATTCATATTTTTTAGCTACTGGTATAGGACCTTACAGAACTGATAAAAATTCTGTAAGAGAGGATGCTACTAAGGCACAATATTTGATAAAAGGAAATGGTAAATCTAAAATCCTATTGACAGGAGATATACTAAAAGATAATATTTTCTCTAGATTATTTGGTTCTTCTTCAAAAGGAATAAAAACTAATCAGATGAGATATGCTGTATATGAAGGCGAGGATAAATGGGTAGCTTTAAATAATAGGTATTTTGCTATTATTTCTTCTCCTGCTCAATCTAATAATACAGTTTTTGAAACTATGACTTTTTCTAAGCCATCAACTAATGAATATAGAAATGATTTTCATATAGCAAATTTAGTATCTAAACATACTATTAAAAGCGGTTCTTCTATAACAGATAATTATTCTGTATTTATGGGACCTAAAGTAAGAAGAACTTTCTCTAAATATTATTTAGAAGAATCTTATGAATCCATATTCCAAGAATCTTTTTTAGGACTTAATTTAAGACCTTTAACTTATATATTAGATATTATTCTTAATGCTTTGTATAATATTACAAAAAATTATGCTTGGGCTATATTATTGTTTACGTTCTTATTTAAGCTTATAACTTTTCCGCTCAATCATGCTTCTTATAAATCTATGAAGAAGATGCAATTAGTTAATCCTAAAATAGAACGTATAAGAGAGCAGTATAAAGATAATCCTGATAAGTTAAATGCTGAAATAATGGCTATTTATAAGAAAGAGAAGATTAATCCATTAGGAGGCTGTCTTCCTATGTTATTGCCATTCCCATTATTGATAGCATTTTTCTATCTTATGCAGTCTATGGTAGAATTAAGGAATACTCCATTTTTATGGATAACAGACCTTTCTTCGCCTGATAAATTATTCGTATTTCCGGCAGGCATACCTATATTAGGAGGGTTTAATTTTAACTTATTTCCTATAGTGATGGCATTAACTAGTTATTTAAGTATGAAATTGCAGCCTTCATCTTCTGCAGGTAATGCTACAGCAGCTACACAGATGAAGATGATGACTACTATTTTCCCGCTTATGATGCTTCTTATGTTCTATAACTTTGCAAGTGGGCTTGCTTTATATTGGACAGCACAGAATATATTTGGAGTTGCTCAGCAGTTTATAACTTCAAAACTTGATAAATCTAATACAAATGAGATAGTTGAAGAAGAAGAAATAAAACAAACTGGAAAAAAGAAAAAAAGAAAAAAAAGATAATGGTTATTTAACAAATTAAAAGTAATATAAAAATTACTTTATCATATAGAAAGGAGGATACTATGTTAGTAAAAGAGTTTAGTGGTAAATCAGAAAAGGAAGCCGTTAGTAAGGCACTTGAGGAACTTAATCTTACGGAGGATCAGGTTAGAATTGAGGTAATAGATAAGGGTAAACAAAAAATTTTAGGATTTGGAGAGGAATCTCCTACTATTATAAGAGTTTATTATGAGGAAATTTCTACAAATTTGGGTGAATTTCAATCTATAGTATCTAATATATTAAAATACATGGGGGTTGAGGCTGAAGTTACTGCTAAGGAAGAGAGCGAAAAAAGAATTTATATTAATATTTCTACAGAGGATTCTGGTGTACTAATAGGTAAAAAAGGTGCTACATTAGAGGCTTTACAGTTCATAATCTCATTGATAGCTTCTAAAAAATTCAATGATGATACTGAAAGGCATATTATATTAGATGTTGACGGCTACAGAGAAAGACGCGAAGAGACTTTAAAGCATATTGCCCGTCAGGCTGCTCAGCAGGCTAAAAAGACTAGAAGAGTTGTAGCTTTGGATCCTATGTCGCCTTATGAAAGAAGAATCATACACTTAGAACTTCAAAATGATAATGATGTTGAAACTAAGAGTGATGGTGAACCGCCATACAGAAGCGTAAAAGTATATTCAAAAAGAAAAGGCGGTTATAACAATAAGAGATATAATGACAGAGGCGGTTATAATAAATCATATTATAGAAACAGATAATCTTATATGATTTAATTTTAAGGGGGCTTTTAAAAGCCTCCTTTTTTATTATATTAAAATTTTATTCTAACTCCCCACCCTCTATATTTATTGCCTTTATTTCACATATTAATATTCTTTATTCTTTTAACTCAATACAAAAAAGCACAACCCACCCAAGCTTTTGATTAGATTTTTTGTTCATCTCAACGCACGGTGAGAAGATTTTTATTATATAATTTAAATTTGAATGATTAATTAATTTATATATTTAGAATTACTAAACGTGCGTATTTGTAAATCTGTATATTTTAAATAATCTAGGGCGGGCATGTTTTTTTAATTATAGCTGTAAAGGAAATAAAAACAAAAATTTTATAAATTAATTGAAAAGCATAGAGGGCGGGGAATTAGAATAAAGCTATAAAAAAGGGACTTAATTTAAGCCCCTTTAATTTTTTATTGTTTATAAATAATATTATCTGTCATTATAGCCGTTAGGGTGGTTCTTATGCCAATTCCAAGCAGTTTGTACTATAGTTTCTAATGAATCTATAGTAGGAGTCCAGCCTAAAATCTCTTTAGCTCTCTTACTGCTTGCTATAAGCTCTGATGAATCTCCTGCTCTTCTAGGACAAACTTCTGCAGGTATAGGATGTCCTGTAACCTTTCTTGCTACTTCAATAACTTCTTTTACACTAAATCCATTTCCATTACCTAAATTGCATGATATACTTTTTCCGCCTTTCTTCAAATAATTCATAGCAGCAATATGAGCTAAAGCTAAATCGCATACATGTATATAATCTCTTAGGCAAGTTCCATCAGGAGTAGGGTAGTCATCACCAAATATTTTTATTGAATCTCTTTTACCAAGCGGTACTTGAAGTATTAATGGTATCAAATGTGATTCAGGTTTATGATCCTCTCCAATATGTCCGTCTGGATGTGCACCTGAAGCATTAAAATATCTTAAAGCTACATAATTAAAATCATAAGCTTTGCTATACCAAGAAAGTATTTTTTCTAATGCCAATTTACTGTCTCCGTAAGGATTTGTAGGTTCTTTTCTGCAATCTTCTTCCAAAGGAATTTTTTCAGGTTCTCCGTAAACTGCAGCTGTAGAAGAAAATATAAAGTTTTTAACATTTGCTTTAAGCATTGCATTAAGAAGGTTGATTGAATTAGATACATTATTATGATAATATTTAGCGGGATTTTGTACGCTTTCTCCTACTTCTATATAAGCACATAAATGCATTACAGAATCAATGTTATGACTTTTAAAAATTTTATCAAGTAAATCACTGTCTCCTATGTTTCCATAATAAAAATTTTTGCAGTCTTTAATAGCGTCTTTATGTCCATATTCCAATGAATCTATTACAACAGTTTCTATATTCTGCTTTAAAAGCTCATTAACTACATGTGAGCCTATATATCCGGCTCCTCCGCATACTAAAACAGCCATATTAATACTCCAAATTAAAAGTTTTATTTATAAATAAAGTATAATTAAATTATAAAAAAAGTCAAAGAATTATTTTTATAAAATAAAATGTAAAGTTTTGATTATAATTGCATGGGTTCCATACATATTGCATTTAAGTATTCCTTATCTTTTTGAAGTATAACATAGGTGTATCATAATTTAAAGCTGAATGTATTCGTTTAT
>CASGDY010000004.1 GCA_949300355.1 uncultured Brachyspira sp. | reverse complement strand
CTGTTAAATTAAAATCCATATTGTTATTATACAATAGATTAAAAAATTGACAAACTTAAAAATTTTCAGTATATACTGAAAATTTTTAAGTTTGTCAATTTTTTATTGTTCTTTTTCCCTCCGCACCCACAGGCAGACTTCGTCAAAGAACCTTATATCCTCGATAAACTCGGATACGCTTCGCAAAAGTGCAAGTATGAAATTAGTACACTAAATCATACTACAATTATATTATATGTAAGATAATTTATTAAATTTAAGTTTAAATGTGGCCTTTCGCTGAAGGCGGGCTTCGCCTGTGGCAATACCACAGGCACTCCCTTCGGTCGCAAAAGAAGTGTGGGTGTTACGAAGTACGCAGAGCGGTAGGGCTAGTCCCCACAAATAATAAAAATAATAAAATAATTTTTGACAAATATAGTTGTTTAGATATATATTATCAATACTTTTCATAATGTATTTTATTAGGCTCAAATCTGTCAGGCATTTCAGGTTCTCCGTCCGGATATCCTATAACAACCAAACCTAAAGGCTTAATATTTTCAGGAAGATTGAAAATTTTTATTATTTCATTCATTCTCTCTTCACGAGGAGCAAGACCAATCCAAACGCTTCCTAAATCTTTAGCTTTTGCTGCAAGCATTAAATTTTGTAAAGCTGCAGAACAGTTTTGCTGCCAATAAAGCTGACCTGATTCATCGGACAAATCTCCGCATACAACTATAGCTAATGTAGCAGTATCTAGCATTTTAGCATAAGGGTGAGAGTTCATGATTTTATCTAATGTTTCTCTGTTTTTTACTACTATAAACTCCCAATTTCTTCTATTATTTGCAGACGGAGCATACATAGCCGCTCTAAGCATATATTCTATCTTCTCATCTTCAACTTGTTTGCCTTTAATATATTTTCTTATGCTTCTTCTTGTAAATAGAATATCTTCACTCATATAAGATTCTCTCCTTAAAGTTATTTGTTATTATTATATAGTAAATATAAAAAAATAAAATTGTTAGAGTAGTAAAATTTATATATTAATTATCAAAAATTAGAGTAGGGCAGTTACATATACCCCCTTTATGTTTTTTTCTTTATTAAACATTGAAACTTTTTTATTTTTTTAGTTTATTTTTGAAAAATCATGCCATCCCAAGCTTTTCTCTGTTTATAATTTTTTATTTTAAAGTTTTAAAAAGTATGATATTATTATATCAATGAATTATATAGGAAGCAAACTCTCTTTATTAGATTTTTTATATGAATCTATAATATCTGTAGTAGATAGTAATTGTCATACATTCTGCGATTTATTTGCAGGTACAGGTATTGTAGGAAGATATTTTAAATCTAAAAATTTCTATATTATAGCTAATGACATTCAGTATTATAGTTATGTTTTAAATAAGCATTATATAGAAAATCATAAATATTTGAATTTTGATGGCTTAAATGAAGAGATAAAAGAATTAAAAGAAGCATCTATAAAAGAAAAATATTTAATTGTATGCGATTATTTGAATAATATAGACTATAAAAAAGGTTTTATTTATAATAATTATTCTTTAGGAGGTACTAAAGATAAAGAGTTTGAAAGAATATACTTTTCAGATGAAAATGCTATGAAATGCGATGGTATAAGAATGAAAATAGAAGAATGGATTAATAATAAGAAGATTAATGAAAATGAATATTATTTTTTACTTACAAGTTTACTTGAAAATATTGATAAATGTGCAAATACAGCTTCAGTTTACGGTGCATTTTTGAAAGATATAAAAAAAACAGCATTAAAGATATTTAATTATTATCCAGCAGAATTTTTTATAAATGATATAGAGCATGAAGTATATAATGAAGATGCCAATAAATTAATAGAAAATATTGAAACTGATATTTTGTATTTAGATCCTCCATACAATAGAAGACAATATTCAGATAATTATCATATACTTGAAACTATAGCTAAATATGATAATCCACTAATAAAAGGAAAAACAGGACTTAGAAATGACAGAATAAAATCATTATACTGCAATAAAAATTATGTTTATAATGCATTTGAGGAGCTGATAAATAAAGCTAATGCTAAATATATATTTTTAAGCTATAATAATGAAGGTTTATTGCCATTGGAAGATATAAAGAAAATAATGTCAAAAAAGGGAAAATACGGATTATTTGTTAAAGAATACAGCAGATTTAAAGCCGACAGCAAAAGATATAATTCTGCTTCAAAAACATGCGAGTATCTGCATTACATCATAGTAAAATAATATTAAAAGAATTATTCAATATCTTGCAAATATTATGTTTATTGATTATAATATATACCAAGTAATGGTAAATATAATGTATTTTTACTTTATATTTAGTTTATAGTTTTATTAATTTAGTTATTTAAAAGGATATATATGGCAAGAGATGAAGATGATTTTATTTTTCAGAAATTAAGACAAAATATACAGAGAAATTTCCCAAGAGAAGATGATGTAAATAATTATAATCAAAATAATTATAGAAATGATAGTTATTCAAATAAAGACAGTTTAACAATTTTAGAAACAGAAAGAAATATATATAAAATTACAGATTTCTCTCAAAAAATAGATGATCCTGAACTTACTCCTGCATTAAAAGAAATGATAGGCATATTAAAAGAAATGGTTTCATATTCTAAAGCTAATAAAGAGGGAGAGAAAAAACTAGAAAAAATAAATGAATATCATCTTCCTACAGCTATAAAAATGCTTAATTCTTATATAGATTTTTGTAATTTTCCTGTAAAAAATGAAAATATGCAAAAAACAGCACAGGAAATAGAAGATGTTATAATCAAATTAAATGAAGCATTGAAAAAAATGCTTGTAGAAATGAATCAGAATAAATTAATGGATATAAACAGCGATATAGATGTATTAAAAAACATGCTTGATAAAGATGGTTATTAATTAAAAAATAAAAAATTGGAGAGGTTCTATGGAAAATAATAACTTAGAAAATAATCAACAGCCTAATAATATTCAAGATCAAAATATTGTAAATGCTCAGCCTATGCAGCAAAATGCAATGCCTAATAATATGCAGGGTCAGAATTTTGTAAATGCCCAGCCAGTACAGCAAAATGTAATGCCTAATAATATGCAGGGTCAGAATTTTGTAAATGCCCAGCCAGTACAGACAAATACAATGCCCAATAATATGCAGGGTCAGAATTTTGTAAATGCTCAGACGGTACAGCAAAATGTAATGCCTAACAATATGCAAGGTCAGAATATTGTAAATGTTCAGCCAGTACAACAAAATGCAATGCCTGTTAATATGCAGGGGCAAAACTTCGTAAATACACAGAATTATCAGCCTCAAAATTCAGCACAGCAAGTATTCAATGATATGAATAGCGTTTCAAATGGACAATTTACACCTGAAGATATTGCAAAAATAAATCAATTATCAAATAGTATTAATTTACAGGATTCCGTATCTATAATGTCTTATGGATCAGCAGCTCAAAATAAAATGATACAGTTTTCTGAAAATACTTTAAGTAATGTTATGAATAAAGATTTAGGCGAAGTAGGAGAGGCCATTACTGATGTTATAACAGAACTTAAAGGTTTTGATATAGAAAATGAAACTAAAGGAAAAGGTTTATTCGGATTCTTCAAGAAAGCCGCTAATAATATTACTAAATTAAAAGCTAAATATACTAGTGTAGAAGCTAATATTGATAGTATTGTAAAAAATCTAGAAGCACATCAAAGAAATCTTCTAAAAGACATAAGTATTTTAGACCAAATGTATAATTATAATCTAGAATATTTGAAAGAACTTGAAATTTATATAGAAGCAGGAAAACAGAAACTTAATCATTTAATGACTAATGAAATACCAGCTTTAGAATCAAAGGCTATTGCAAGTAATACCGCTGAAGATGCACAAATGGCTAGAGATTTTAAAGATTTGGCTAATAGATTTGAAAAAAGAATACATGATTTAGAGCTTACAAAGACAATTTCTATACAGACAATACCTCAAATTCGTTTGGTTCAGAATAATAATGTTATAATGACAGAAAAAATTCAATCAACTATAACAAATACAATACCTCTTTGGAAGAATCAAATGGTTCTTGCTATAGGACTTCATCATTCTAATGAGGCAGCAAAAGCACAAAGAGCTGTTACTGATACTACAAATGAGTTGTTAAGAAAGAATGCTGAGATGCTTAAAACTTCTACTATAGAAACAGCTAGGGAATCAGAAAGAGGAATAGTTGATATTGAAACTTTAAAACATACAAATCAGCAGTTAATATCTACTTTAGATGAGGTTATGAAAATACAGACTGAAGGCAGAGAAAAGAGAAGAGCTGCAGAGTTAGAACTTAGAAATATAGAAAATGAACTTAAAACAAAAATATTGAATGTATCTAGAGAATAAATTATTTTCTAATATAAATAAAAAGCTCATCTGTATATTTTATATAGATGAGCTTTTTTATTATCAATAGACTTATTTATAAAATTAGTTATATAATTATTAGTGTAATCAGTGTATAACTAAACAACTATATTTTGTCAATTTATATATTTTATAAATATATTATCAACTTTTTTTGTCGGGCTTCGCCAAAGTTGCTGCCTACCTAAAGGTACTTCTTTCGGTCGCAGGCACGCTTCGCGAAAACGCATATACTACAGCTTAATATTTTAAGAATATGTATTAAATATAATATAATGCTATTGTTTTGTATAAAAATGCAGTCCTTTTGCTTCTCGCCGTAGGCGTACTTCGTATGTGCCAATAAAAGAACTGGGGTACGTGGCAAAGCCCCATATATTAAAAAGAAACTATAGTTTTATTTTTGACAAAATATAGTTGTTTAGATATATACTAAAAATTTTTAAGTTTGTCAATTTGTTTATTGTTCTTTTTCCCGCCTCACGCCACAGGCGGACATCGTCCACCAAGTATATGCCTTGCCTACGGAACGCAGAGCATCTGCAAAAGAACTAGGGGGTAACATGTCTGTGTACTTCGTAAGGGCTAGTCCCCACAAGTAATAAATAAAATAGTTTTTAAACAGTCTAATATATAAAATATCTTAAATAAAGAATCTGTTTATATAGTCAATTACAAATATAGCTAATACTATGAAAGGCAGAATATATGAAACATAGAATCTAGCCCATTTAGGGAATTTCATTCCTTTTCCTGTATCAGCTTCTTTTATAAAATTACCCCAGCCCCAGCCGAATTCTCTTGTACAGAATATCAGTATTATTATACCGCCTATAGGGAGGAAATTGTTGCTTACAAGAAAGTCAAGTCCATCAGCTATAGTGCTTCCTTCACCAAGAGGTTTTATAAATGAAAGTAAATTAAATCCTAAAGCTGTAGGAAGGCTCAATATAAATATAGTAATTGATACTATTATAGTAGTTTTTTTACGAGGCATTTTAGTTTCAGACATAGTAAATGCAATTAAGTTTTCAAATACCGCTATAATAGTAGTTAAGGCAGCCATTGACAAAAATAAGAAGAATAATGCTCCCCATAATCTTCCTAATACCATAGAATTAAATATATTAGGTAAAGTTAAGAATACTAATCCGGCACCTTCTCCAGGATTTATTCCGAAAGAAAATGTTGTAGGGAATATTACAAGACCTGAAAGAAATGCTATTAAAGTATCAAGTCCCATAACCATTATAGATTCACCTGTAAGGGAATAGTTTTTATCAATGTAGCTTCCGAATATGGTCATAGCTCCAATTCCTAAACTCAAAGTAAAGAATGACTGACCTATAGCCGCATAAGCAACAGAGAAAAATCCTTTAAGCCCTCCGCTGAACATTTTATTTGTATCAGGAAGCAAATAGAATTTAAGTCCTTCTTTAGCATTAGGAAGAGTAACCGCTCTTATTATAAGAACTAAAAGTACCAATAAAAGGAGAGTCATCATCACTTTAGTAACTTTTTCAACTCCATTTTCAAGCCCCATCATACATACAAATGTTGCTATTATAACAGTTACAGTCATCCAAAGTATCAAAGTAGAAGGAGAGGCAAGAACAGATCCAAAGAATTCTCCTACCTGCTGGGGATTGAGTCCTTCAAGTTTTCCTGCTGCCATAAAATAACAGTATGATAAACACCAGCCTGCTACAGTAGTATAAAACATCATAAGAAGCACACAACCGAATATCTGTATATATCCTATTATATGCCATTTATATCCCGGCTTTTGTAAAGCTCTGTAAGAACCAGCTAAATCTCTTTTACCAGCTCTTCCTACAGAAAATTCCATTACAAGTATAGGAAGTCCTAATATTACAAGAGAAACTAAATAAAGAAGTACAAAAAGTGCTCCTCCGTACTTTCCTGTAATATAAGGAAATCTCCATACATTACCTAGTCCTATGGCACATCCTGCCGAAACCAATAAAAAACCTAATCTGCTTGAAAGTTTTTCTCTATTATTATCATGCATAATTCACACCTATAAAAAATATCATTGTTTTGAGTTTATTAATTTATTTATATAGTTAGTATATATATTCATATCATTAGTATTTTCTATTAAAATAAATTCTACTCTTCTGTTTTCCTCAATTTTATTATACTCATTTAATAAATCTTGAAGTCCGTAATTAGTTAATTTATTTACAATACCATTTGTTATAGCTAAAGACACATTATAAGCTCTTTTATATGATAAATCATCAATATTTTTTCTATTATAGAGGAATAATATATCTTTTTTACCATATCCGCCGTTAATTTTTTTATATTCATCATTACTTATATGACCTTCTATAATAATATTCATAATGTTAGTGCTTGTACTTACATCACCTACATATTGAACAGTTTTTAAATATTTTTTTAAATCTAATTCTCCGCTATTAAATTGAAATAATATATTTCTAGGTACTATTAAAACTTTTCCTCTTTCAGTCATTCTATATTTATATTTTATTTCTTTTGGCTTTCTATAAACTGATATTACTACTGCTCCGTAAGCATTTAAAGCTATTAATAATATGGTAAATAATATATTTATTTTTTTTAACATATTTGAATTTCCTTTTTATATCATATAATTATACAATATATAAAAAAAATTTAAATGTTTTTTATATACGGTAAAATGTCAGAAAATAAAAAAATTATATAGTGTAGTATTTGATTATATTGTAAAAATTAATTAAAGCTAAAAAAATTAATGAAATTTTTACAATAAAATTGACAATAAGAAAAATAGCATTATACTATATAATAAGTAATGACTTAAAGTTTATATAAATATTTTATTTTAGAGGAGAGTTTATTATGGCATCAAAAAAGATGGTTTATTTCTTCGGTAACGGTAAATCTGAAGGCGCTAAAGAAACAAAAGCTCTTTTAGGCGGTAAAGGTTTAGGACTTGCACAAATGACAGAAAGTAAAGTACCTGTACCTGCTGGTTTTACAATTACTACGGAAGTTTGTGATTATTATTCAAAAAATAAGTCATACCCTAAATATTTAGAAAAAACAGTTGATGAAAATATCAAGAAGTTAGAAAAAGCAATGGGTATGCAGTTCGGCAATCCAAAGCAGCCTCTTTTGGTTTCAGTTCGTTCCGGAGCTGCTATATCTATGCCGGGTATGATGGATACTATTCTTAATTTAGGTATTAATGAAAAAGTAGTAGAAGGACTTGTAGAAAAAACTAATAATCCTAGATTTGCTTGGGATGCTTATAGAAGATTTATACAGATGTTCGGCGATGTTGCTATGGGCGTTGATCATGATAAATTTGAAGAAATATTAGATGAAAGAAAAAAAGCTATAGCTCCTAAAGTTGGAAAACCTGAAAAAGAGGTTAAAGATACAGATTTAGATGTTGAAGAGTTAAAAATCGTAGTAGAAAAATATAAAGCTATGTATAAAGAGGAGAAAGGAGAAGAATTCCCTGAAGATCCTAAAGTACAATTATGGCATGCTATCAATGCAGTATTTAGAAGCTGGAATAACCCTAGAGCTGAAGCATACAGAAAATTGAATGACATAAGAGGTCTTTTAGGTACTGCTGTAAATGTTCAGGCTATGGTATTCGGTAATATGGGAAATACTTCTGCTACAGGTGTATGTTTCTCTCGTAACCCTTCTACAGGTGAAAATAAATTCTATGGTGAGTTCTTAATCAATGCTCAAGGAGAAGATGTTGTTGCTGGTATCAGAACTCCTCAGGAAATTACATTAGAAGGCAGTTTGGAATGGGCTAAAAATAATAATATTAGTGAAGAAGAAAGAAAAGCAAAATATCCTTCTCTTGAAGAGGTTATGCCTGCTGTTTATAAGCAATTAGTAAGCTATAAAAATCAGTTAGAAAAATATTACAGCGATATGCAGGATATGGAGTTTACTATACAGGAAGGCAAGCTTTATATGCTTCAAACTCGTAATGGTAAAAGAACTGCTGCTGCTGCTGTAAGAATTGCTGTTGAACTTGCTGAAGATAAAATAATTTCTAAAGAAGAAGCTATAATGAGGGTAAATCCTTCTGATTTGGATCAATTACTTCACCCAATGTTCGATCCTACTGCTAAAAAAGGAGCTAAAGTTCTTGCTAAAGGATTAAATGCTTCTCCTGGTGCTGCTGTAGGTAAAGTAGTATTTGCTGCTGACAGAGCTGAAGCTATGAAAGAAGCTGGAGAGCAGATTGTACTTGTTCGTATAGAAACTAGCCCTGAAGATATTAAAGGTATGAACGCTGCTGAAGGTATATTGACAGCAAGAGGCGGTTCTACTTCACATGCTGCTGTTGTTGCCCGCGGTATGGGTAAATGCTGTGTTGCAGGCTGCAGTGCTTTAGAAATAGACTATGCTAATAAATGCATGAAAGTAGGCGATGATACAATTAATGAAGGCGATTATATTTCTATAGATGGTTCTACAGGCGAAATTATGTTAGGACAGGTTGCTACTAAAGAAGCTGAAATGTCTGAAGACTTCAAAAAACTTATGCAATGGGCTGATGAAATAAGAATGAAAAATAAATTTGAAGTTCATACTAATGCTGATACTCCTAATGATGCACAAATTGCTAGAAAATTTGGTGCTGAAGGTATAGGACTTTGCAGAACTGAACACATGTTCTTCAATGCTGACAGAATTAAGAGTGTAAGACAGCTTATACTTGTTGCTGAAGAAGTTAAGCAGTTAAAAGAAAAATTAGAAGCTGCCGAAAAAATCGGCGATAAAAAAACTATAGAAGAGATTGAGCCTTTATATAGAGAGCCTAGAAAACTTTATGATGATGCTTTGGAAAATATTCTTCCTATGCAAAGAGAAGACTTTATTGGAATATTTACTGCTATGAACGGATATCCTGTAACAGTAAGACTTCTTGATCCGCCTTTGCATGAATTCATTCCTCATGAAGATTCTCAATTGCAAGAACTTTCTAATGAAATGAATGTTCCTTTTGATAAACTTAAAGCTATTAGAGATAGTTTGCATGAATTCAACCCGATGCTTGGACATAGAGGATGCCGTCTTGGTATTACTTATCCTGAAATATATGATATGCAGGCTAGAGCTATACTAGAGGCTGCTGTTAAAGTTCAGAAAAATGGTGTAGATGTTCATCCTGAAATAATGATTCCTCTTGTAGGTACTTTAAAAGAGCTTAAAATGATTAAAGAAAGAATCATTAAAATAGCTGAAGAGGTATTTGAAAAAGAAGGTTCTTCAGTTAAGTATAAAGTTGGTACTATGATAGAAGTTCCTAGAGCTGCTTTAGTTGCTGATAAGATCGCTACAGAAGCTGAATTCTTCTCATTCGGTACTAATGACTTAACTCAAATGGGAGGAGGTTTCTCAAGAGATGATGCTGGTAAATTCTTGAAAGACTATGTAAATAAAGAGATATACGAAAAAGATCCTTTCCAATCATTGGATCAGGAAGGTATAGGAGAGCTTTTGAGAATTGGTGTTACTAAAGGAAGATCTGCTAATAAAAATCTAACAGTTGGTATCTGCGGTGAGCATGGTGGAGATCCTGCTACAGTTATGTTCTGTTACAGCATAGGACTTAACTATGTAAGCTGTTCACCTTATAGAGTACCTATAGCAAGGCTTGCTGCTGCTCAAGGTATAATAGGTTCTAAATCAGATAAAAAACCAGCTGCCAAAAAAACAGCTGCTAAGAAGCCGGCTGCTAAAAAAGCAGATAGTAAAAAAGCTGACGGTAAAAAGACAGCTGCTAAAAAATCAGCTGTAAAAAAGACAGATACTAAAACAGCATCTGCTAAAAAAACTGCTTCTAAAGTAACAGCTGCTAAGAAACCATCCGCTAAAAAAGCACCTGCTAAGAAAACAAGCAAAAAATAATGGATAAAATATTTATATAAATGAATTTTTAAGGGGCTTGACTTTATATAAAGTTAAGCCCTATTTTTATTATTGTTGTAATTAAATGATAATATAATAACTAAATAAATTTATTTTTATATTATCATATTGTAATAGAAATTTATCAATTTTTTGTTGTTATTTCACAGCTGACATTACATACGAATTTCGTATATGTATCAGATATAATCTTAAATTTATTTTTTGATAAAATATAATTGTTTTTAGTATATACTTTAAATATTTTGTAATTTACTTTATTAAATGTATATATTCTTTTTCTTTGTTTTTTACTTTTCCTATGATACAAGCACAGTCTATACCTTCACGCCATAAATCAGCTAGTATATTTTCTGCATTACTTTTATCAGCACATATAAATAAACCGCCTGAAGTTTGAGGGTCAAAAGAAAGCATTTTTAAATTATAGTCAACATTATCATCTACTTTGATATTATCTCCTACATAACGCATATTAGTAAAAGCAGCTCCAGGTATACAGCCCATATCAAGTACTTCATAAGTTTTATTAAACATAGGCAATGCTGATGATTGAAGCTCTATAGTTACATTGCTTGCTTTAGCCATTTTATAAGCATGCCCTATAAGTCCGAATCCTGTAATATCGGCGGCACATTTAACATTATATTTATTCATAACAGCACATGCTTTTTTATTTAATGTTTTCATAGATTCAAAAACATCTTCTATATGAGATTCCTTTATAAGTCCCTGTCGCATAGCAGCCAAACAAGCACCTGTTCCTAGAGGTTTTGTGAATATTATAATGTCGCCTTCTTTAGCAGCTGCATTTGTAGTTATTTTATTAGGATTAGCAAAACCTATAACAGCCATTCCGTATTTTACTGATGCATCTGTTATGGTATGTCCCCCTACAACCAATACTCCGGCTTCTGTTGCTTTATCCTGTCCGCCTTTAAGCATATTGGCTAATATATTTAAAGAATCATCTTTAGGGAACATAGTGATATTCAATGCTAATTTAGGTTCTCCTCCCATAGCATAAATATCGCTTATAGAGTTGCATGCCGCTATTTGCCCAAATCCATAAGGGTCTGCTATAACAGGCGGAAAATAATCCACTGTAAATATTAAAGCATTATCATCTGAAATCTTATAAACTCCTGCATCATCTCCTATATCTACATCTGAAAGTAAATTGGAATCAGTTTTTATTTGCATCAAAGGGGCAAGAGTTTTTTCAAGTAAATCAGGCGGAATTTTAGCGGAACAGCCTCCTTCCAAAGCACATGATAATAATTCGATTTGCTCTTTTTTTTCTTCCGTATTATTTGTAATATTTGACATAATAAACACCTATAAATTAATTTTTGTAATGAATAGAATATATACTATACAATGAAAAATTCAAATATTTTATTTAAATAATGTTTTTTAATAGTTTATATTATATTTGATTATCTATAAAAGTAAATTTTCTTTACCTTATTTAGGTTCTAAAAAATGTATATGTTGTATTTGTGTTATAATATGTATTAAAATCTATATTTTAGGTAAATTTTTTGTAAATTTAATGTAAATTATATTGACAAATATCTGTTTTAGGCTATACTTATAATTGTAAAGATAATTTACATGATTGCTAACAACAATTAAATATTTATAAATTAAAGGAGATTTACTATGACTAAAAAATTATTCGCTTTATTAATAACTTTAACTATAATTTCTGCTTCAAGTGCTTTTGCTGATTGGGTTGTTCCAGCTTCTTCACTTCCTCAAAAAGCTAGAAGTTTCATACAGCAGGTTTATCCTAATGTACAAATATGGATGGTAGAGAGAGATGGAGGAAAATTTGAAGTAAAATTATCAAATGGTACTCAAATAGACTTTTTGCCTAATGGTGATTGGCATAGCATAGACGGTGAGTATAATGCTGTACCTTTTTCTGCTTTACCTGCTAATATAGCAAACACTATAAGAAATACTTATCCTCAGGCTGCTGTAATAGATGTAGAAAAAGAGTGGGGTAATTATAAAGTAAAATTAAATAACTTTATGGAATTATTCATATCTTCTAATGGACAGCTAATGGGACAGAAATTTGATGATTAATCGATATTTATTAAATACAATTTCCTAAAGATTATTTATGGAAAGATACTAATTATTTATTGAAAAATACTAAAAAATAGAGGAGGCTTAAAAAGCTTCCTCTTTTTTATTGAAGTAAAAATAGTTATATATAATAATTTTGTATTAAATTTTTTAAAAAAAGCTAAAAATGGTGTAGTATATGTATAAAATTTGAATTTTTTTAAAAAAATCAAATTTTTAGGTGTGAAATATAAGTATATAATATGTGTTTAAGTAGTATAATAAATTAGTTTATAAATTATAATATTGTTTAATTATAAAAAATAAGAAAATACTTGCAAAAAAATTAAAAATATATTAATATTTTCAAATAAGTTCTTTGACATTTGTATGTAAAATACATATTAATGTGAAAAGAATATAATCGCTAAAAAATGGCTGTCTCGATACCCTACTATGCACTCTGTGTGCCTTCGGCAATGTAGGAAAGCGGGATCTAATTGATTGTAATCAATCGAGTTAAAATGTCTCGATACCCTACTCAAAGGCTGTTTGCCTTTGGTTATAAAAAAATCGAGCGGCTGATAACTTTAGTTGTCAGCACCTTTCAGCGAGATTTTTTTATTGATAATGTAGGAAAGCGGGATTTAATTCTAGAATGAAATCTATAAAGTCAGTCTCGATACCCTACTATGCACTCTGTGTGCCTTCGGCAATGTAGGAAAGCGGGATTTCTATAGGAGAAGATTTTACTTTTGGAGAGTCTCGATACCCTACTCAAAGGCTTGTGCCTTTGGCTATAAGAAATTAATTAAGTTGATAGCTTTATGCGATAAAAGAGCATCTTATAAGTTCAGTTATAGTGAATTTATCACTAACACAATCAAATAATCTTTTTTGTATAGAGATAAAAATTTTTTATTCATATTTACTTAAAATTTTTATTATGATAGCCTTTGTATTATTGTATAAATATTATAAGGAGCTATAAAATGTATCATTCAAGATTTAAAGGCAGTCATTATGAGGCAGGACTTAAATATGGTAAATTGCTTGCTAAAAATAATATTAATCCATTAGAAAAAATTAAAATATCAAATGAAAGAAAAGATTTTGCTAATAAATGCATGCCTATATATAATAAATTTTTCCCTGAAATAATAGAGGAGATAAAAGGATTAGCTGACGGATTAAATACGAATGATAATATAAAAATAGATTATAAAGATATATGCGATTTTTTATTTACGATATATGCATTTACTTTTGATAATAAATGTTCTTCTTTTGCTTTCAAAACAGATGAAGATATAATACTTGCCAAAAACAGTGATTTTTTAAAAGATATAAAATACTATTGCGACAGCGTATATTATAAATTAAATGATTCATATTCATTTATAGGAAATACTACTGCATTCATAGAAATTGAAGACGGTATAAATGAAAAAGGACTTGCAGCAGCATTAACTTTTGTATACCCTACAATAATAGATTATGGATTCAATGCAGGAATGATAATAAGGTATATTTTAGAGAAATGCTCTGCTGTTGATGATGCTTTAGAGTTTTTAAAAAATATTCCTATTTCATCGGCACAGAATATAGTATTAGCAGATAGAAACGGAGATATTGCATTGATAGAATGTAATTGCAGAAATATGGAAATAATAAAAAATGATTATGTGTTTATATCGAATCATTTTGTAAGTGAGTATATGAAGGAATATAATACTGATATTGAAGATGATATTTATTCACATGAAAGATATATTACTATGAATAATGCATTTAAAAATTATGATTATGATTTAGAGTTTGCCAAAAAACTTATTTCAGGTGAATATGGTTTTTTATGTCAATATGATAGGAAACTTAATTTTGATACCGTTTGGTCTTCTATATATTCAATAAAAAATAAAAAAATATATATAGCTGAAGGAAACCCATCAAGAAAGAAATTCAAAGAAGATAAGAGATTGAAATTTGATTATTGATTTTATTTTCTAAATAATATATTTTGTATAAAAATATTTTAGAGGTTTATGATAGTGCTTTCATTAGAAGAAATTAATAGTATAGTAGAAAAAAATTATAATAAAAAATTCGATAAAACTACTTCATTTATAGATGATTCTATAATATCTAATGTTCTTATAAAAGATAAAAGTGCCGTAGTTTCAAGCAAAGTGATAAGATATATTTTAGGTGAATATTTAGATATAAAAGAGGCTTACAGATTAAGAAATGCTGATATGATAGGCAATTCTTTAGATAGTGAAAGTTTAAGCGAGACTCTTGAGAATGTATATAAATTATGGGATGAAAATAATAAAACTAAATCAATACTTTATCCTTACTGCATATTTGCAAATAATATACAGCTTGATAATTTGTACAAAAGAGCGGTATCTATTGCAAGCGGAAGATTCAAATTGGCATGTTCTATGTTGGAGGCTATTGCTTTAAGCGGTACAAAAAAAGGTTTTTTATTAGTGTATGAAGCTTCAAGGAAATTTAAACAGGCTAGCGTTAAAAATACATGCTCATTTATTATAGAAGATATCACTAAAAAATTAGGCATAAGTAAAGAGGCTTTTGCTGATAAGATTATACCGGATTTTGATTTTGATAAAAACGGAGTTAGAATAATAGAAAGCGATAATAAAAAATTTAAAATAACATTGAAGCCTGATTTTACTATATCAATATTTGATGAAATGAAAAATAAAGAATACAAAACATTACCGAAAGATTTCCCGCAAACTCCAAAAAAAGAATTAACAAAATTAAAAAGCGATATAAATAAGATGCTTAAAACTCAGACTGAACGTTTGCAGTTGGTATTAATGGATGGAAGAAAATGGACTTTAAATGAATGGAAAGAGATATTTTTTGACAATCCTTTTATGAGGGCATTTGCTGTTAAGCTTATTTGGGGAGTATATGATAAAGATAATAATTTATTAAGTACTTTTAGATATATGGAAGATGGTTCATTCAATAATGCTGATGATGAGGAAATGAATATAGAAGATAATGCTTTAATAACTTTATTGAGTCCTATGGAAACTAATAAAGAAATGATAGAAAAATGGAAAAGTCAGCTATCTGATTATGATATAGTTCAGCCTTTCAATCAATTATCTTTAGAAACAAAAGAAGATTTAATTTCTAGGATACCAAAAAAGGCAAAAGCAGGAAGCATTAAAAATACTGCCTTGAAATTGGGTATGGATAAAGTAGAAGATAGCGGATTTATAAACTTTTATTTTTTATATGATTATTATAATAAAGCTGTAGTATCAATAGAAACTTCAAATCTTTATTATGGTTCTAATACCACAGATGAAATTGATATTAAAATAAAATTCAAAAATGCTGATGAAAGATTTGAATATGGAGCTTATCTTATATTATCTGATTATCTAAAATAAATTTTTAAATTTAAATATCGCTTGGGCGGGTATGCTTTTTCAAATAAAGTTTTAAAATTAATTAAAATTATAATTTTAAAAATAAGCAGCGAAGAATAAAGGGCGGGGTATGATAAGTAGATTTTTGCTTATTTTGAATCCCACCCTCTAGGCTTTTTGAATTTATCTGTTATTTTTATATTATATTTTTTAGAATTTATTTCTGTAATTTCAGCTGCCCACCCAAGATTTTTTTAAATTTCTTGATCTGTATACCGCACGAGTAATTAAATTATATATTTAGATTAATTATTAATGAGATTCTCATTATATATAAAATTTTACTAACCGTGCGTTTAAATAAATTTTGAGTATAATTAAATATCTAATTTCCAACCCTCATCATTATGATATATCATAAGTTTTGTCATACCGCCGTCTACAGTGATATTTTCTCCGTTTATAAAATCATTATTACAAATAAACCAAGCTGTACTAGCTATATCAGAAGTGTTTCCAACCTTTGCACTAGGATGCTGAAGTATATCCTCTTTGCTGAATGAGGCATCATCAATGGTATTAATCCAGCCGGGGCTAATAGAATTAACTCTCACTTTATGAGATAAACTTATAGCCATAGCATGAGTTAAAGCTATAATAGCACCTTTTGCTGCACTGTAGCTTTCGCTGTCTTTTTGAGACATAAAAGCTCTTGTTGAAGCTATATTTATTATGCAGGCTTTTTCATTGAAATGATTCATAAGATTTTTTGTAATCTCATAAGGAGCAGCAGCACCTATTTTGAAAATCTCTAAAAAATCATCATAACTGCAATTACTTAAAAGCCCTTTATTTGAATAGCATGCATTATTTATTAAATAATCTACATTGCCGAATTTTTCTATTATTTTGTCTGTGAATGATTTTATAGATTTTTCATTGTCTATGTTATCATTTATGAATAGGCATTCTCTGCCCATGTCTTTTATTTGTTTTTGTAGTTTTAAACCGTTTTCATTGTCTTTATCAATAAATGCTATATCGCAGTTGTTTTTTGCAAATAATAATGCAATTTCTTTTCCTATACCGTTTGATGCCCCTGTTATAATACAAATTTTACTTGACATTAAAAAACTCCTAATATATTTATTGTTTGTATTCATTATACATAATAATAATCAATATTAAAAGAATAAATATGTAAGTATTTTTTTATGAATTATCTTTTATTATTGATATTTTTACAAATAACATTATAATGCTATCTTGAAACTAAAAAATTATTATTGGTTGTATTTTATGGATTATGTAATATCTACTACTTTATATTTGCTTAAGGGAACATATACAACTTTATGTCTTTACTTTGTAACGGCAATATTTTCCCTTCCATTATCTATGCTTTTTGCAGCATTACAGTTTAGCTCTCCGAAATTTGTGAGATATATTTTTGATATATATGCTTGGATATTTAGAGGTACTCCTTTAATACTTCAGCTTATATTTTTCTATTACGGACTTCCTCTTATGACTAATAATATGATAGCCTTTCCTGCATTTACATCTGCAGCTGTAACATTTGTTCTTAATTATTCAGCATATCTTATGGAGATATTCAGAGCAGGTATTGAAAGTATAGAAAAAGGTCAGTATGAGGCAGGTTTCGCACTTAATTTGAGTTACAGACAGATTATGACAAGAATCATTCTTCCTCAAGCCGTAAGAAGAGTTTTACCTCCTCTTTCTAATGAAGCTATTAACTTGATAAAAGATACTGCTTTGGTTATAGTTTTGGGAATAGGGGATTTAATGCTTCATGCCAGACAGATACTTACTAGAGATTATAAATTACTGCCTTTTTTAATAGCAGCTATTATATATTTATTATTTACTTCTATACTTGTGTTTGTATTTAGACAATTGGAGAAAAAGTATGTCATCAGAAACTAATTTAAAAGTTGTAAATATAAAAAAACATTATAAAGGAACTCTTGCCATAAATGGGGTATCATTTACAGTTAATAAAGGTGATATACTTTCTATTATAGGGCCTTCAGGAGCTGGAAAAAGTTCGCTTTTGAGAAATATTATACAGATAGAACAGCCTGATTACGGAGAGGTTTATATAGATAATGAAGTTCTATTTTGTAAGAGAGAAGGCGAGAAGGCACTTGATATAAGTCATGCCGATTTTATGAAAAGAAAAGAAAAAATAGGCATGATATTTCAGCATTTTAATTTATTTCCTCATAAAACAGCTTTAGAAAATATTATAGAAGCACCTATCATAGTAAAGAAGCAAAATAAAGATGAGGCTATAGAAGAAGCATTGAAACTTCTTGATAGTGTAGGACTTAAACATAAAAAAGACAGCTATCCGAATGAATTATCCGGCGGACAGAAACAGAGAGTTGCTATAGCAAGAGCTTTAGCTATGAAGCCTGAAATACTTCTCTGCGATGAGCCTACTTCAGCATTAGATCCTGAACTTATAGGTGAAGTTCTTACTGTATTAAAAGAGCTTGCTAAAGAAAAAATGACTATGATCGTTGTAAGCCATGAAATAAATTTTGTACATGAATTATCTACAAATATTGCTTTTATGGACGCTGGTAAAATTATTGCTATGGATACTTCAGATAATTTCTTTAATAATCAAAGTAATGAAAGAATTAAAGATTTTCTAAATAAAATTTTCCATAAATGATTGTTTTGTAAAAGAAAGTTTAATAAATTGTAAATATATTTAAGTTTTTATATTGACATTTTTATAAATAGTATTATAGTATGTAGTAATAAAAGTGTGTTAGGGAGTCTATATTATGAATAGTCTTTTTTTGAAGTGTTTCTTTAATGATTCTTTTTTATTCCAACTTCATACCACCTTCGTACATTAATAACAAATTCTAATAATTAATTTATCATATTATAAAATCATAAATTTAGGAGAAAAACTATGAAGAGTATATTAAGTATTTTATTATTTATTATTTTTGCATTCATTGTAAGCTGCGGAGGCGGAGATAAAGTTGCTGCTGATAATACAGCAGAAAACAACACTGCTCAAGCGGAAGATAATTCATTGCAAAAAGTAAAAGATGCAGGAAAATTAGTATTAGGCTTAGATGATACTTTTGCCCCAATGGGTTTTAGAGATGAAAATGGGGAAGTAGTAGGTTTTGATATTGATTTGGCAAGAGAAGTAGCAAACAGACTTGGTGTAACATTAGAAATAAAACCAATAGAATGGTCTAGTTCAATATTAAGTCTTAATAAAGGAGATGTAGATGTTCTTTGGAATGGCGTTACTATCAATGAAGCTAGAAAACAACAAATTAATTTCTCAAAACCTTATCTTAATAACAAATTGGTAATAGTAAAATCTATTGATGATAACACTATTAATTCTAAAGATGATTTGACAGGAAAGGTATTAGGCGTTCAGGTTGGAAGTAATGATGAGGCTTTAACTGCTGATCCTGCAAGTAAGAATGCCAAAGAGATTAGAAGATATGATGTTAATGTTAATGCATTCTTAGATTTACAGGCTAAAAGAATAGATGCTGTTGTTATAGATGAAGTTGCAGCTCAGTATTATATAGCTGAGAAGAAAGCTCCTTTTGTTGTTGTAGAAAATAGTCCTTTGACAGAAGAATTATACGGCATAGGATTTAGAAAATCAGATGCTAAACTTTTAGCAGAAGTTGATAAAATATTAGATGAGATGAGAGCTGATGGAACAGCTGCTAAAATATCAGAAAAATGGTTCGCTAAAGATATAGTAGTAAAGTAATAATCTAAGTTTTATATTAAAAAGTGCATATTATTATATTTTTAATAGTATGCACTTTTTTAATTTTTATTATTAATAATTATTTGCCAAATATAAATATTCTATATTTTTTAATCTATGTATTTCATTTTTTATATGTGAAAAATCTCCTTCTATATACAGTTTTTTTAAATTTTCTAAAGAGTAAAAATTATCAGCGGCTTTTATTGTATGCTTACTGCTGAAATAAAATTCTTCAAGATTTTTTAATTTTCCTATATATTCATTAATATCATCTAAATTATTATTTTTTAAAGATAGTATTTTTAATTTAGACAATTTTTCTATAGTTTTAGGTATTTTACTTATATTGTTGTTATTTAAATAAAGTTTTTCTAAATTCTTTAATTTAGAAATTTCATTAGGTATATTTTCTATATTATTATTAGATAAATCCAATTTTTCTAAATTTATTAGAGTAAAAATTTCTTTTGGTATTTCATTTAAATAGTAACCTGAAATATTAATGCTTTTTAATTGCTTTAAATCATATATCTCTTTAGGAAAATATTTAAACATATTATTTGATATATCTATTTCTTCAAGATTTTGAAGTAATGATATTTTTTTGGGTAATTTTGTTAATTTATTAAAGCTTGCATCAATATATTTTAAATTAACTAATGAGCATATACTATTAGGTATTTCTTCTATTTTATTATTGCATATATCTAAATTTTCAAGATTTATTAATATTTCTATTTCTTTAGGAATATAATTTAATTTTGAAGAACTTAAATCTAATTTCTTAAGATTTAATAGTTTTTTTCTGCTGTAATTGATATATTTATTTATATTATTCTTTTTAAAAAAATCATATATATTATTTAATTTATCTTCTATTTTTTTGTCTAGATTTTCCATTTGTTATTCTCCTATTATTTTATATTATAATAATAGGATATAACTGCGACAGATTTTGTCATAAAAAAATAAAATTAAATTTTTTCGTAAATTGTATCTAATATATATTTTAATTTCATAGATTCTAATTGTCCTGGTGCAGATGAACGTTTTGCAGATGCAAAAGTGAGTACAGATCCGAATATTCTGCTTATAATACCGATATTACCCATAGATATAGCTATTACAGGGAAATTTTTTATATCGCTTGAGGCATCTAATAGATTAATAACATCTTTTTTATTTTTCGGCATATAAGCAACTTTTGCTATATCGCATTTTAATCTTATCATTTTATTGATTCTTGATATTATTTCCTTTTTTGAAGGAGTTTTATTGAAGTCATGATTTGATATTATAGTTTTTATATTGTTTGAAGAGGCTGATTTTATTAATTTTTTTATATCATTTTCTTTTAATGTTAACAATTCTAAATCTATTAATTCAAAGCATTTATTTTTTATAATATCATCATATAAATTTATAATACTTTCATACATATTGTATTTAATGTTTCCGCCTTCTTTACTGCTCCTTAAAGTAAATAGTATTGGTTTATTGCTTGATTTTTTTATTTCTTTTGAAAATGATATTATATCATTAAAGTTATCATTATATTTAGATATATCATCTATAAAGAAATCAGCCCTCCATTCTATAATATCAACAGGAAGTTTGCTTATTTCTTTTATATATTTAATGATATCCTTTTCATTTTTTTCAACTACAGATACACATATTTTTGGAATACCATCACCCAATTTGATATTTTTTATTTTTACTATATTTTCCATTTACGCTTCCTCACTCATATAAGATTGATTACAATACTATTTAAATATAATATTTTTTATATATTCTACTGGCATTTTTTTATTAGTCCAAAGTTCAAAAGCCAAGGCTCCTTGATATAATAACATACCCATTCCATTTATTATTTTACATCCTTCTTTTTCTGCGATTTTTAATAATTTAGTTTTTGCAGGATGATATATACAGTCGCTTACTACAAGATCATTTCTAAAAAATGATGTATCTTCTATAAGAGAAACATCTTCCTTCATACCTACACTTGTGGCATTTATTAATACATAACTATTATCTATTTTTGATTTTAATGTATCTTTATTTTCTAAAGAATATAGAGTGATATTGCAATTAGTTTTAGAAGCAATATTATCTATAATCTTTTTCTGCTCATTCCAATTAGTATCTCTTTTAAATACATATATTTCTTTAACACCGTATAATGCCGCCTGAGATATTATGGCAATAGAAGCTCCTCCTGTTCCTAATATAGTAATATTTTTATCTTTTATAAATACCTGTTCTTCTTCTAATGATTTTATAAAACCTTCTCCGTCGGTGCTGTATCCTGTGAGTATCCCATTATCATTTACTATTGTGTTTACACTTTGAGAAAGCTCTGCTGCTTCAGATATTTTGTCTAAATATTTTATTACTTCTTTTTTATTAGGCATAGACAAATTAACGCCTCTCATATTAAGAGTTTTTATAGAATTTACAGCTTCTTTTAAATTATTTTTATCAACTTCAAAAGCCAAATATATGTAATTAATATTAAGTTTATTAAAAGCTTCATTGTGCATAATAGGGGATATACTATGCTTTGAAGGAGATGCGAATAGTCCTGTTAATATAGTTTCAGCATTTACTTTCATATCTAAAGCCTTATTATTTTGATAAGTATTATTATACATAATAATATAATTTTTATTATTGTCAAATATTAATATATATATATATAAACTATACAAATAAAAAAATAGTATATAAATTACTTGATATTTTATTAAAAAATAATTATAATTAACATAATAAATAAAATGGAAAAAATTAAAAAATATATATATAAAAGGAGAATCGATACATGGATAAAAAAATCATTAAAACTCACAAAGCACCTCAAGCAATAGGACCTTATTCTCAAGCAGTAAAAAGCGGAAATTTCATTTTTGCATCAGGTCAAATACCTTTGGATCCTGTAAGCGGTAATATGGCTGAAAATGATATAAAAAAACAAACTGAAAGAGTTATGGAAAATATTAAAGGCCTTTTAGAATCAGAAAATTTAACTATGGCTAATATTATTAAAACTACTTGTTTCTTAACAGATATGGGTAATTTTGCAGCTTTCAATGAAGTATATGCAACTTATTTCCCAGAAAATCCGCCTGCAAGAAGCACAGTTGCTATAAAAGCTTTACCTAAAGATGCTTTGGTAGAAGTTGAAATAATCGCTGTTATAAGCTGATTTTTTATTAATAATAGCCATGAGTATGTTATATATTCATGGTTATTTTTTTATAATTTTCTTTTACATTATTCAAATATTTTACTTATCTTTTTTATCAATATATAAATCTTAAAGAGGAAATAATGAGAAACTATATATCATATTTTATCAAAGGAATGGCTATAGGTATTGCAAATGCTATACCAGGCGTATCCGGAGGTACTATTGCTTTTGTATTAGGTATATATGAAAAATTAACTTATGCTATATCTATTTTGCCTAATGCATTAATAAAATTAAAATGGGATGAAATTAAAGAAAGTTTAAAAGTTTTAATTCCTGTTGCTTTGGGAGCTGCTATTTCTATAGTATTATTTTTAAAACTTATAAACTATACATTTACTTATTATCCTATACCAACTAGAATATTTTTTGTAGGTTTAATACTAGGTTCTTTCCCATTTATAACTAAAACAGTAGAAGAATTTAATTTTAAAGTTTTTACAGCATTTTTTATAGGTGCTTTTATTATGGCAATATTTGTATACTTTGATATAAATAAGCCTGTAGGGGCAACCACTTATACAGGAAATTTTTCATTGTTTTATGGTATTAAATTATTTTTATGCGGTATAGCTGCTGCTGCTGCTATGGTAATACCTGGAATATCAGGTTCATTGCTTTTACTGATATTGGGAGAATATGAAAATATATCTTATTTTATATCTTCATTTGTAGATACTTTTAATTTCAGCCTTCTAATTCCTTTAATATTTTTAGGTTTAGGTGTTATTATAGGAATATTTGTCATATCAAAGCTTGTAACTATATTACTTCAGAAATATAAATCCACTTTATTCGGATTTGTTCTTGGAATAATAATAGTATCATTTTTAAGTTTATGGCCTAATATGACATCTATGAGTCCTCCTATGCTGGCTTCTACAGTTATTTCTATGTGTGTTGGATTCTTGGTTGCTATAGCTATGGAAAAGATATAATTAAAAAATATTATGAATTTTTATAAGCCGGAAAGTTAATTTTTCGGCTTTTTTCTTTAAAAATACTTATTTCTTATTAATTATCATTTATTTACTTTAATTAAATTTTATATATTTCATTTCCGAAAATTGAAAAAGCATTTAAGGACTATTATATGAACAGAAAAAGAAGTAAAAAAAACGGTATTTATTTATTATTTGCATTTATAAGTATAATATTCTTTTATATATCAATAAATGTTTTATACACACAGACTAATGTATATTATGATGAAGCTTTAATAAATAATCTGCCTAATGCTGAAAGGCTTGTATCTAATATAAAAATTTCTACTTCAGAAACTAATAATAATATAGTATTGATAAGTTGGGATGGAATAACTGATAGTAATTTGATATACTATATTTATAGAAGTAAAAGCCCTATAATAGGTAAATCATCTTTTTCTAATTCTACAGTAGTTGATTATATAAAAGCTACAAATGATTCAAAAAGATATATCGTATACGACAGCCCTATAATTACTTCTACATATTATTATGCTGTAGTTTCATATATAAATGACTCAGTTTTTTATAATGCTGAAGAGAATATTGATACTTCATCTTTATTATACAATGGAATAACAACAAATAATACATTGAATAATAATTTAAAGTATAATACAAATATTAATAATAACATTATTACTAATACTGTAACAGTTACTAATAATGTTATATTGACAAATAATGTTTTATTAACAAATGTAGTTACTCTTACAAATACAGTTACATTAACAAATAATAATTCTGTACTTTCATCTAGTGGAAGTATTAATAATTCTTCTCAAAATGAGTACAGCAGATATAAAACGGAGTATGACAGAGCATTAGCACAGTTTAAATTAAAAAATTATTCTCAGGCAGCTTCTATATTAGATCCTGTATCTAGGAGAAATATAAATAGAAATTTATATTATGATATTAATCTTCTTCTTGGAAAATGTTATAAATATTTGGGCAGAAAGAAAAATTCATTAGATGTTTTTAACCGCATAAAATCTTATAACAGCCAGGAAGTTAATTTTTGGATAAATCAGGTTTTAAGTGATTTATAATTGGAGTATATGATTTATGAAAACTTATGCAGCAGTTTTGGCATCTGTGATAACTATAGCAGCAATATTAGGCGGAGTATTCATTACAAAAGTATCAGCATTATCTTCTCCTGAGAGATATTTTCAAAAGGGAAAAAGAAGTTATGAGATAGAAAATTATCAGGAAGCTATTAATAATTTAAATGAATATTTATCAATAGACAGTAAATCCAGACCTGCAAATAATATAGCTGAAGCCTACTTTATGGTAGCAGATTCTTTAAAAAGATTAAAAAAGTATTCATTAGCAAAGGAAAGACTTACAAGTATAATTAATAATCCGAATTTTATTCAATACTCTACTAATGCTATTTTAGCTTATGCTGATATATCAAGATTAGAAAATCATGCTGATCCGTATATTATATCAAAACTGCAGGAAAATTTGAAAGTAGGCGATTCTAATTTAGCATCAAAAATAAATGTGCAGTATGGTTATCAATTATTCCTTCAGAAGAAATACGGGGAAGCATTAAGCTATTTTTTAAGAAATGACGGAGAATTAGCAGTACTTGGAAGAGCAAGAGTTTATTTCAATATGAATGAATATGACAGAGCATTTGAAACTTATGAGGATTTTCTTAGATATAATAAAACAAGTATATATTATGATGAGGTTGTAAGAACATATTTGATACAAGTTCCTGCTATGGCACATAAAACGTTTGTAGAAACTAATTATATAAAATCAAGAATGTACTATACAAAAATAGCAGAATTATTCCCTAGAACTGAATATGCTGAAGATGCTTTATTTAGAATAGCACAATCATATTATAATGAGAAAAATTATAATAAGGCATTGGATTATTATAATAGAGTAAGGCTTAATAATGTTTATACCCTAGATGCTGAGGCTTTGCTTTATATAGGTTTATCATATTTCAAAGTCGGAAGATACGCAGATTCTTATAAAGTTTTAGATACTTTTATATCAGAATATCCTGCTAATCCTAATGTTTCAAGAGCAAGAGAATATATGCAGGCTTTACAGGAAACTTTACTTGCTATTAATTAAGAATATTATTTTTAATTAAATAAATATTTGTATTAAAAGCAATAATCAAGTTTATCGTTTTTATAATTGTTGAAGTGATAAAAGATAACTATAACTTTAAAGAGTTTATATAAATTTATTTTGTAATTATAAATGAGGATGAATAACAAAATAAATAATTTTAATCTATTTCATTGATAGAGTAGCCCAAAAGGTAGGTATATTATATTCATGAAGTATGCCGTATCCGTTTGTATCTTCATATATATCAATGAGTTTGAATCCTGTTTTTAATTGTCCTCTTACTTGTTCTTCTATTGTATGTGAAAATTGTACTCCATCATTGTTTTGCATTAGTTTTTTTAATAAGGTTTCATCTTTCAATGGATTAAAAGGAAGTTTGTATTTTATTTCTTTTTCATTTTCTGAATTTTCATCAAATAAATAATTAAAACCATTATCTAATCCTGCCATTAGGACGCCGCCATTTTTTAAAACCCTATAGCATTCTTTCCATACATACATAACATCTTCTATATAGCAATTAGATACAGGATGAAAAATTATATCAAAACTTTCATCATCAAATGGGAATGTTTTTGACATATCAGCTTTTACTAAATTTATATTGTAATTTTCTCTTTTTGACACCATTAAATCACTGTCTATTTGTTTTTGAGAATAATCCATCAAAGTGCATATTGAGCCAAGTGCTGCAAAAATGGGCATTTGCTGTCCTCCGCCTGAAGCTAGCCCTAAAACTTTTTTATCTTTCAAATCTGGATACCATTCTTTTGGAACATATTTTGTAGGAGTAAGAAGCATGTTCCATTTTCCTTTTTTAGCATCTAAGAAAGTTTCATGAGTGATAGGTTTTCCCCATTCCCAACCTTCTTCTATCCATTTGTCTATTGTTTTAGAATTGATATCGGTATAATACATTTGTTATCCGTTTGAAGGTACACTTTCTTTATCTTTTTTAGTTGTAAGTTTTTCAAATAAAACTAATATCCAAAATCTTATATAATCAATATATAGAAATATTCTAAATATATTCTTTTTAGTATAGAATGATTCATATTTGTTTTTATTTAATATTTCCATGCTAGGAGCTTTTATTTTTCCTGCAAAACTATCCAATGGTTTTTTTAAAGGAATGAAGAATTTCATGTCTAAATTTTGTTTATTATTACTGAACCAATATAAAGATTTTTTGAATTCCATATGCATTAAAAATACATCAGGCTCTATCTTTTTGAATCCTATGAATGCTTTATCCAATTCTGCTTTATCTTTGGTGTTTTGATAATTACCAAGCATATAAATACCAGGATAAATCTTTTTAATTTTTTCAGATATAGTAAAGAAATATTTTTCTTCATCTCCGAACAAAAACATAGACATCTTTTTTTGTTCTATATAATCCAGCACTTTTGAAAATAAAATAAATTCATTAATATAATTTATTTCTTCTTTATGAATAAATTTATAAGCTTTGGCTATAGATGGATGTGCCGCAATTACTAGAGATGAATTTTTTATTATTTCTTTTAATTTCTTATTGTATCTTATTTTCAGTAATTTATGCACATCCAAAGATATTATGAGTATATTTTTTCCATATTTAAGGTAGTCAAGTATTTCTTCAAGACTAACTTTGAAATTATCTATTCTTATTCCTAAAATGGATTTGTTTTCTATCATAATAAATTATAGCCTTTATTTTTTTAGTTAATTATATAGCAAGTGTTCTGCATAATGCCAAGTCTATAGGATCTACTTTAGGTACTTTTTTTACAGCATCAGTTAAAGGAGTATAAGTGTATTCTCCTTTCCAAATTCCTACAGCAACATTTTTCTTTCCTTCTAATAAAGCTTTAACAGCAATATAACCGAATCTAGCAGCCATTAAACGCTCTCTTGAAGTAGGAGATCCGCCTCTTTGCATGTGTCCTAATATAGTAACGCGAGTATCGAATCCTGTTTTACCTTCTATTTGTTTAGCTACTTCCATAGCACCGCCAGACTCATCGCCTTCAGCTACTACTATAATAGAAGATTTTTTACCTCTTTTTTTAGCGATTTGTAATTCTTCTACTATTTTGTCCATATCTGTTGTAGTTTCAGGTATTAATATGTCTTCAGCTCCCGAAGCTATACCTACTTCTAAAGCAATATAACCGGCATGTCTTCCCATAACTTCTACAACGAAGCATCTTCCATGACTTGTAGCTGTATCTCTTAATTTATCTATAGCATCCATTGCAACATTAACAGCAGTGTCATAACCTATAGTATAATCTGTACCGAATATATCATTATCTATAGTACCAGGTATTGCAACTATAGGATATTGAGGGTGATGATTATAGAAATCTAATGCTCCCTTGTAAGTTCCGTCTCCTCCTATAACTATTAAAGCATCCATTCCATGATATTTCATATTATCAGCAGCTTTTTTCATACCTTCTTCTGTCTGAAATTCAGGAGATCTTGCTGAAAATAGTATAGTACCGCCATGATTAATGATTCCTCCCACACTTCCAGGATTCATCTGGTATACATCATTATACATAAGACCTTGGTATCCTTCTTTTATCCCCATTACTTCTAAACCATTGGCTATCGCGGTTCTAACAACACTTCTTATGGCAGGGTTCATTCCAGAAGCATCTCCTCCGCTTGTTAATACCCCAATTTTTTTTATATCAGCCATATAAGCAACTCCTTTATATTGATAATATTAAAATTATATTATTGGTTTTTTTTTATTATTAATATATAATGTCTATATTATATAATAATAATAAAAGAATTGATATACATAAATATAAAAAAAATATTACAGAAATTATGGTAGAAAATAAAGAATATACTGAAATTATTAATATAATAGAAAATCAGAGATGGGATAAACTTAAATATTTACTTGCTGGTATGCACGCAGCTGAAATAGTGGATATTATACGAATATTAGATACTGATAAAAATAGAAGTATAGTATTCAGGCTCTTATCAAGAGAGATGTCTGCCTATGTATTTTCAGAATTAGAGTCGGAAGAACAGGAAAAAATCATAATTTCTATGAATGAGAATGAATTAAAAGAACTTATTCATGAGATGAGTCCTGATGACAGAACATCGCTTTTTGAAGAACTTCCTTCCGACATCACAAAAAAGATTTTTTCTTTGATGGGTGAGAAGGATTTAAATATTACAAGACAGTTATTAGGATATCCGGAAGACAGTATAGGCCGTATAATGACTCCCGAATATATTGATGTGCTTCCTGATTATACTGTTAAGCAAACTTTGGAATATATTAGAAAATATGGTAAAGATTCTGAAACTTTTGAAGTTATATATGTTGTTCAGAAAGATGATACTTTAATTGGCTATATTTTATTAAAAGATTTATTATTTGCAAGTCAAGATGATAAAATAGAAGACCTTATGCATACAGATATAATATATTTGTCTGTATATTCAGACCAGGAAGAAGCGGTTAGGGTAGGAAGGAAATATGATTTGCTTTATATACCTGTAGTTGATTCTAAAAATGCTTTGATAGGTATTGTTACTATAGATGATATATTCGATATAGCTGAAGAAGAGGATACAGAGGACTTTCACAAATTGGGTGCTATTAGTATTGATGATGATTTCGACAGCAATATAAAACAGGCTAATCCTTTTATTTTATATAAAAGAAGAATATTTTGGCTTTTTGTTTTGGTATTTGTTAATATTGTATCCGGATATGTTATAGGTATGTTTGAAGAGACTATAAGCAGATATGTTTCTTTGATATTTTTCTTACCATTACTTATAGATAGTGCAGGAAATGCGGGAGCTCAGTCATCAACTCTTATAATAAGAAGTTTATCAGTTGGAGACGTAAAAAAGAGCGATTGGCTTTTTATGCTTGGAAAAGAGATATTAGTTTCTACTACTTTAGGGCTTACTATGAGCGTTGCCGTATCTTTGATAGCTATTTTTAGGGGAGGCTTAATCATTGCATTGGTTGTATCGCTTTCTATGATATTGGTTGTTGTTATAGGTAGTTTGATAGGTTTATGTCTGCCGTTTTTATTTGTTAAGTTTAAAAAAGACCCTACGACAAGCAGTGTTCCTCTTGTTACTTCTATATGCGATATCAGTGGTACTGCTATATATTTACTGCTTGCCACTACAATACTCACCAACTTTTCTAAATAGTTTTTAATATTTAAATAGTGAATATATTTTTAATAATTTTCAATAGTAAACTTGTTTCAAAAGTATTTGACAAAATTATATTTAAAATTGTTGTAACTTTTTAAGTATAATAATATGTTATATACTGAAAATTTTGAACTTTGTCATTTTTTTGTTTTTTCCGTCGCACGCTTACTTACACCTACAGTGGACTTCGTCAGGTACTCCATTAGGTCGCAGGCAGACTTTGCCAAGAACCTTATATCCTCAATAAAATCGGATACGCTACGCGAAAGTTCAAGTATAAAATTAGTACTAAATAATACTAATTTTATTTTACATGTAAGATAAAACATTAAATTTAATCTAAAATATAGCCTTTTTTCTTCTCGCCGTAGGCGGGCTTCGCCTGTGGCAACAAAAGAAGTGGGGTGCTGCGTAAGCACGCAGAGCGGTGGGCAAAGCCCTGCAAATATTTTAAATTTAAAAAATTTATTTCTGACAAAATGTAGTTTTTTAGGTATATATTAAAAATGCATATAGTTATTAATATTTTCTTCATTATCAATTAATAAACTATATGCATATTATCTAAAAAATCATTTCAAGAAAAATCTGTTTATATATTCATATAAAAATATTGCTAATACTATAAAAGGAAGTATATAACTAATATAGAATCTTAATTGACGAGGGAACTTAATACCTTCTCCTGTATTAGCTTCTTTTAAAAAGTTATCGAATCCCCATCCGAAATCTCTTGTACAGAAGAATAGAGTTACCAAAGCACCTAAAGGAAGTATATTATTTGATACTATAAAATCTAGTAAATCCATTATAACAGTACCTTCTCCGAGCGGGTTTATATTAGATAATATATTAAAGCCTAAAGTTGTCGGAAGGCTAAGTATGAATAACATTACAAATAATATTATAGAAGTTTTTTGTCTTGTAATTTTGAATTTATCCATAATAAAAGAATATATATTTTCTAATACACCTATTATAGTAGTAAGTGCTGCCATTGCTAAGAATAAGAAAAATAATGCTCCCCATAATCTTCCAAGAGGCATAGAATTAAATATATTAGGTAAAGTAACAAAAGCAAGTCCGGCACCTTCACCAGGATTTACACCAAAAGCAAAACATGCGGGGAACACTACTAGTCCTGCAAATAAAGCCACCATAGTATCTAATGCTATAATTATTAATGCTTCTCCTGTAAGAGATTGTTTTTTATCTATATAGCTTCCGAATATTGCCATTCCTCCCTGACCAACACTCAAAGAGAAAAATGCCTGTCCGATAGCAGCATAAAATATTCCTATGAATCCTGTAAGTCCGTTTCCAAATAATTTATTTAAATCCGGTACTAAATAAAATTTCAATCCTTCTATGGCACCTTTTAAAGTTAATGCTCTGATTATAAGAAGCATTAAAAGTGCAAACAATGATATCATCATGAATTTACTTGCTCTTTCTACTCCTTTCTCGAGTCCGAAAGAACATATTATTATACCTATTAATAAACTTATTCCCATCCATAATGTTAATGTAGAGGCACTTCCCAAAACTCCGTTAAAAAAATTACCAACTTCATTTGCATTAAGTCCTTCAAATCGTCCTGAAAGCATAAAGTAAAAGTATGATAAACACCATCCGCATATAGTTGTATAAAACAGCATAAGAAGAACATTACCAAGTATTTGAACGTATCCTATTTTATGCCAATTATGTCCTTTCTTTTCAAGTTTTTCAAAAGATGTTGCTATATCATGTCCGCCTGCTCTTCCAACAGCAAATTCCATTACCATAGGAGCTACGCCTAATATAATTATTGATATGATATATAATATTACAAAAGCACCGCCGCCGTATTGTCCTGTTATATATGGAAATCTCCAAACATTACCCATTCCAACTGCACAGCCGGCAGATACTAGTATAAATCCGAATCTGCTTCCTAATTTTTCTCTTTTTTTCATCGGTATACACTCCAAATGATTATGACAATTTTTATTTAGATTATACTATATATTATAAATTATTAAAACTTATAATCATAAAATTTTATTCACATACCCCCGCCCTTTATATTTTACAGTATAATTTACAATTTATAATTTAGATTATATTTGCTGCTTCATTAGAAATTTAAGCACCCGCCCAAGTTTGGAATTAGGTTTAAAAATCTATTTAACGCACGGTGAGCTTCGCTATAAATATAATTAAATTTGTATTATGAATTCATTTTTATTTTTTTATTTTGCTTAACGTGCGTTGAGAAGATATTAATGTTAATAAAAACTAGGGTGGGGTACTATATTTTCTTGATAGACTATAAGGAATAGGAAGTTAAAATTTTATATTAAAGCAATAGAGAAAAAGGGTGGGGAGTTAGAGAAAAGCTGTTATTTTGATGAATATATTTCTTTTATTTTAATCTCATCATAAAAAGAAATTCTGTATGAATAATGCTTCATAACATTCTCTAAAGTATCCAAATCAGGCTTTATATATAATGATACACTTGCAAGCTCAGATGACCACCAAATTATATACTCTTCAAAAGGCTTTTTATAAAATGAGTAATGCTTTACATCCGTTTTTGTTATCTGACCATATTGAAAAGTAAGCTCTTCTTTTATATTGTTAATGTCGGCCATAGTTACAGGATTGTAGAATGAAGGATTATTATAAATATCACCTATATGATTACATATTTCTATTCTGTAAAGCTCATTATTGTAGAAATATAAATAATATGCCAATTTTTGAGTATCATTTTTATATATATTAAGAACAGTATTATTTTTTAATTCAAATGATTCAAAAAAATCAGCATATACATTTAGATTATAATTAGTAATTTTATTATCAGCTTCTTCAATGCTCATTCCAAATTTTAAATCTTTATAACCATTTAAATCAAAAAGCTCAGGTAATTGAGCAAATACTATATTTATATTGATTAATAAAATTACTATTATATATCTTATATATTTCATTTTTGTTTATTTTGATGAAAAGAATTAATTATATCTAAAGCAGCCTGAGGAGTTTCAGCATATTTTATTAAATCTAAATCCTCAACATCGATATAATTTTCTTTAATCATATCTTTTTTTATCCATTCTATTAAATCAGTGTAATAACTAGAATTCATTACTATAAGAGGCATTCTATCAAGAACTCTTGTCTGTATTAGAGTTAGAGTTTCAAACATTTCGTCCATAGTACCGAATCCGCCTGGAAATATTATTACAGCTTTTGCATATTTTAAGAACATCACTTTTCTAGCAAAGAAGTATCTAAATTTCAATTCTTCTTTAACATAAGGATTAGTTTTCTGTTCAAAAGGCAGTTCTATACATAAACCTATAGAACCAGCATTAGCATCAAAAGCACCTCTGTTGCCGGCTTCCATTATACCAGGACCGCCTCCAGTTATTATATCATATTTATTTTCACCTAATAATTTAGCAGTTTCATAAGCTAATTTATAATGAGGATGATCTTCTGAGGTTCTTGCACTTCCAAATATAGAAACGGCATTTTTGTAGTAGGACATAGTTTCAAATCCTTCTACAAATTCTCCCATTATTCTGAATATACGCCAAGATTCATTAGGCATATCAGAATTTTGTAATTCATAAACTTCTCTTCTCATTAATAAATTTTCCTTATTGTTATTTTATTATTACAGCAGTACCATAAGCAATAACTTCTGTAGTTCCTTCCATTACGGATGATGAAGAATAATGTATTCCTATTATAGCATTAGCACCTAGTTTTTTAGCTTCTTCTATCATTCTTTTAGTTGCTGTTTCTCTAGCTTCATTAATCATTTCAGTGTAGCCTTCAACTTCACCGCCTACAATATTTTTAAGACCAGCAAGCAAATCTTTTCCTATATGTTTAGCCTGAGCTATATTTCCTTTAACCAAACCTAATAATTCATAATTATAATTGCTTGGTAAATAATCAGCTGTAAATAATTTTATATCGTTATCCATTTTTACTCCTTATAAATTATTTCAATACAATAGCAGTACCATAAGCAACAACTTCTACAGTTCCAGGAAGTACAGAAGATGAAGAAAAATTAATTCCTATTACAGCATTAGCATTTAATTTTTGAGCTTCTTCCAACATTCTTTTTGTAGCTATTTCTCTAGCTTCATTAAGCATTTCAGTGTAACTTTCAACTTCACCGCCTACAATATTTTTAAGACCAGCAAGCAGATCTTTTCCTACATGCTTAGCTAAAGATACATTTCCTTTAACTAAACCTAACATTTCATAATTATAGTTGCTTGGTAAGTAATTAACAGTAAACATTTTAATATCAGCACTCATTTTTAAACCTCTGCATATGTTTTTTATAATATTATGTTAATTTCTCGGAAAAGTATAAATATACTTAATGATTTTTTATAATAATTATTATGATTGAAGGTTTTTATAATTAAGGCTATAAAAAAGGGTTACTGCAGTATAAACTACAATAACCCTTTATGTGTTTTATTTTATTATTCATTGATTAATATTTTTATTTCATTATGCCCCATTCTTTCCATAATTCAATAGTTGATGTAGGTTTCATTTTTCCAAATTTATCGATAGGTCCTTTAGGAAATATACTCCCAATTATTGGTTTATATTCTATAGGATTATTTATAAAACTTTTTAATTCTTGCTCATCTAATAATACATTAAAGAATAGCTGAGGATTTTCATTAATAGCATTTACTAGTTCAGGATTATTTTCAAGA
>CASGDY010000003.1 GCA_949300355.1 uncultured Brachyspira sp. | reverse complement strand
ACTTATTTCTAAACCATTATTATTTAAAGCTTTTCTTGTATGATGATTATAAACTGCACTTGATAATGCTTTTATTTCATCTTCTGAAAATTTTTCTTCTAATTCATTAATATTCAAAAAAGCACAGCTTAAAATACCATGCGGAATTTCTTCAATGTTTAGCTCTTTATATAATTTCTCTAAATCATTATTAATTTCAAAATTTTGATTTATACTTTTATAAATTTTCTTTTGAAATTTATAATTCATCTTTCCCAAGTCATGAGTTTCGCATGCTATTTTTATAAGCTCTAATTCTTTTTCATTAAAATATTTTTCATACATACTTTTAAAATCTTCAAATAATTTTATAAGATTTTCAGTATGTTTTTCAATGCTTTCTGTATGATATGAATCATTATATTTATTGCTTTTCGCTAAAAAATTTTCTTTTTCCATTATGCTAAAAATAATCCTAACTTACTATTTTTTTCTTTGATCACATCTTTTTTAAAAGTTAATACACTTCCTTTATTTATATATTTTGCTTTAACTTTTTCTTTCCAATAGCGTATATTAGTTTTTTTATTGATATCAAAAACTTTATTCAAATTATAAACGGTGCCTATTAATTCTTCTTTGTTTCTTATATTATCAATCATACTGTAAGGCATATAAGCATCATAAAGCATTTCTATTTCATCAGTTTCTTCAGTTTCAACTATACTTACTTTATCGATTCTTAATATATCCTCATGACGTCCTAAAGCAGGATATACGGAAGGTCTTTTTAAACCATTCTCAATAACTTCAAATAAACTTTCATCTTCAGGAACAATATGAATAATTAAATTAACATCAACTATTACTTCAGCATATCCAAGTCCTTTAGTAATGCCGTCAAAACCTCCGTCATCATTTTTTACTTTTAATTGATGCCTTGAAGGATCGTATTTAATTCCGAAGAAATATCTAGTATACAAATCAGTTAATGAACTTTTTGTTTCTCCTTGAATACTTATTTTCATTTCTCTGTATCCATCTAAAAAATTGCAAACTTTATGAATCATTCCTATAACAGTAGAGTAGGGAGGAAGTTTAAAGCTTTCCTGAAATTGTATACTAGAAGGCCTTTTATAATTTGGCATGTTTTGATAACATTCTAGTTTAATAGCTTTTGTTATATTTTTATCATGCATAATATTCATCAACCTTTTTAGATAATTCATCTATAACATAAGATACACTTTGTGCTTTTAATTTTTCTTTTATTTCTTCAGTATTTGAGAACATTGAATCTACTAATCCGCATATAGTGTTATTTTTTATTTCTCTATCCAAGTCAAGAACATTTGTTATAGTTTTTATTTCCAAATTATTTTTATTAACTTTTAATCTATTTTCAAAGAAAGGATTTTTTATATTATAAACTCCGCCTATTATGAATATAGGACTTAAATTTTCTCTCCTTCCTCTTATATCTCTGTATAAAGTTTTTAATACTTTTAAAAGCTCTTTAACTCTTTTGGCTTTTTCTTTATTATCTATTTCATGTTTATCTTTGTTGTTTTCTTTATCTTTTATAATTTCATCTATTCCAACTTTATCCAAATCTATAGTTACAGTGTATGCATAGTATGATTTATGTATTTCACTTTGAGCAATAGCATTATCCATACCGCCTCTTTTAGCAAGTGCCATATTAGTAAGAAAATCTAAATCAGAATTATAACTTTCTAAAGCAATGGCATTACTTAATCTAACAACTGCATTTCTAGTATTTGAAGAACCATTTACACTGTTTTTTCCTGTTTTCATGTATCCGAAAAAATCTATTTCAGGATAATTTTCAATAGAAGCATCTTTTTCAAACTGAGCAACAGTATTTTTATCTGATGTAGGAGTATTATCCCAGCCTAATTGATTTATAATATTATATCTCAATGCCTGTCTTGATATATAGCTGTAACTGTTTCCGTCTCCTCTGCTTAATTTTTTTAATGAACTTATATTTCCAAAACTCTCACCATAATTTGCACTTTCTGCTTCAAATATTATACTTAATGTTAGACCTTTATTTTCCATTTTTTATTCTCCTTAAAATTATTTAATTATCTTTTTTATCGTTATTATTTTTGCTGCTGTCATCATCATAGAATGAACCTTTAAGTCCAAGTATATAAGCATTTCCTATTACTTTAAACTCATCATCGCTTTTAAAAATATTTAGAAATATACTTGGTATGCTCAAATTCATTCCTGCATAAAGCCTTGTGATATTGCTTAAAAATAAATCTCTATTTGAAGTATGAACATAATTTATTAGCTGATATACTAAACCTCTCAATTTATTATCAGCTTCTTTATTTTGTTCGCTATTTAAATTGGCACTGCTGTTTGCCCCAATTAATTTAGCTCTTATTTCATTGCCGCTTTTATAGGCTATGTATGCTAAATCAAATTGTTTTTGCATATTATTATCCTCCTTTAAAGTTTTATTATTTAAAAATATAGTATTTTTTGCTATTTGTATTTTTAGTATATTGAATATTGTATTTAATATAAATTTATTATCTTCTATTTTTAGAAGTTTAAATATTAAGTTCCATTGATTTCTAAAATTAAAAATATTTTCTAAGCATTCTTTATAAACATCAATCCAATAAGCATCTGTAATTTTCACAGATTTTATTTTTGATATGTTTTTTAATTCTTTTTTTCTTGACTCAATAATTTGAAGAGAATCTTTTCCTATAGTGTTAAATAAATAGTGATTCTTATCTCTTACTATAACCTGAATAGATTTTAACTCTTTAGTCTTTTCTGCAAGTATTCTTCTAATTATTTCATTGTATACCGTGTATGTTTTATTATCTTCATTATTTATAAAATCTATTTTTTCATTCATATTTATTAAAGTTTCTATGCTGTCATTTTGATTAACAAAAAGCATTAAATTAGACATGTCTATAAACCCCAGAGGAGTGCAAGAATATATCATATAGCAAATATGGCATATAAACATATCAGATTGTAAATTCCAGTAAGCAGATTGTTTTTTATTTGGATCTACTCCTATTTCAAATAGAAAATTCATATTCAATTCTTTTTTTATTTTTGATTCACAAATAATGCATTTGTTTTTTTGTAAATTATTCTTTCCATATTCAATTATATATTTCTTAGTTAAATTAAAATTATTATTGATAGATTTATATAAATCAATATTTTCTTCTATTTTATGAGTTTTTTGCCTTGAACTATATTTTAAAAAATACATATTATAAAATATTAGGCTAAATTTATCATAAAATATATTAGCAATATATAAATAATATTTTAATTTTTCATTATTATTTATATATAAAACTATTTCTTTAAAATTAATTTCTTTATTATCTTTATTGTCTTGATAATTAGATAATAATTCTTTTATTTTATTATCTTTTAATGTATCAGCTATAGTAATTAAAGTTTTCCTTTTTAGGAAACTATTATATTTTTTTATACTTTCTGAATCTTTTTTATTTGTATTTAATATTTGATATAAAGTAGTATTTTTATAAAATTTATTGTATACAGTTTTTAAATAGTATTTTGAAAAATCTAAATTTAATAAAAATTGTTTATTAACATATAATGTTTGCCCTTCATAATAAAAATCTTTTCTATCTTCTAAACTTTCGCCTTTTGATGCCTTTGCTTCTTCCAAAACTTCTATAAACCCTATAACTCCAGCATTAAAAAGAAAAGTGTCAAGATTAATTTCCAAATATTCTTCTTCAAGGTTATTGTTTTGATTATCTTCTAAATTTAATTCATGCTGACTAGATTTTTTTGTTTTTGTCATAATAAAAATTCCTTAAATAAAAAATATTATAAAACTTCAAATAGTCCGAAACCATCGCTTCTTCTGCTTCCTATACCTGTTTTGTAGAGATTGTTTAATAGGGTAGTGTCCCCTTCCAAACAGAATTTTCCAAAAGAGGCACTGATTAAATTTTCTTTGAACGGTACTACTGTTGTTTTTGATTCCTCTTGTATAATATTTCCGTTTTCATCTGTTGTCTTTACAGTTATTAATTTTATTTCAGAGCTTTCAAAATTGAATTCTTTTGCAATTCTTTCTACTGACTGATTTAATAGTGAATTAAAATTTTCATCTTTGAAAGTTAAATAAATATCCTTATTAGTTTCCCTGTTATGATCTCGTAGTATTAGAGGGCTTAAAAATTTTATTAGTACTCTATTTTTGCTAATAGTTTTTTCATTTAGCATAGTTATTTTTCTTAATGCAATAATCATAGAATTATTATATGTATATTTTTTATTTATCATGCTGTTGAATGAATTATAAAATTCTATAAAAAGCTCATTATCAAATATAGAGAAAGTTATATTAATGTATGTTTGATTATTATCTGTTTTAGAAATTTCTATGTTGTTATCATTTATTTTGGCATTTGGAAGGAATACCCCGAAAGTAAAAGCCTTCATTTTTGTATTGTCTTTATATAGAGCATTGTATGTATTAGGATATTTATTTTCTAATGCATGTTTAATAAAACTTATAATGGCAAGTCTGTATTCTTTAATAATGATATTACTTTCTAATTCAAAGTTAAGATTTATTCTCATATATGTATCCTTATGTATATTTATATAATTAAAATTATCATATAAATGTTATGTAAATATAATATAGTAAAAATAAATAGTGTTGTCAATGAAAATCCGGAGTAATTTATAAAAAAATACAGTGTAAATATTTATTGAATAGTAAAATTTCTAATTATATAATATAAAATTAAATTATAAACAATATATAGTTCCGTATTTATGTATTAAAAAATTATTTAATTTACATAATATATGAATAAAATTTATTAAGCAAATTTGTATTATACCGAAAATAAAGAAAGCAGAATTTTTATACTTTTAAAGTTTAAAGGCGGAAAATATATGTATAAATATATGATAGAAGGTTCAAACAATATTGGGGGAGTATTAAAAGTATCAGGGTCAAAAAATGCATCATTGCCTTTGCTCGTTGCATCTATTTTAACAGATGAGCCTGTTATACTTCATAATGTTCCGGATTTGGTAGACGTGCATGTTCTTATAAATATATTAGAGCCTTTAGGGAAAAAAGTAGACTTTAAAAATAATACAACTGTAATAATATCTCATAACGGAAAAAGCGAGGAAGCTCCTTATAAATTAGTTAAAAAGATGAGAGGTTCTATAATAGTATTAGGGCCATTACTAGCTAAAAGGAAACATTGCAGAGTATCATATCCTGGCGGATGTGCTTTCGGACCAAGACCAATAGATTTGCATTTGAAAGGAATGGAAGCATTGGGTGCCAAGATAGATATTACAGCAGGATATATAGATGCTAAAGTTGAAGGTAATTTGATAGGTGCAGATATGGACTTATCAGGTAAATTCGGTCCTACAGTATTAGGTACTGATAATGTTATGATGGCAGCTGCTTTGGCTAAAGGTACTACTATCATAAGAAATGCTGCAAAAGAACCGGAATGTACTAACTTGGTTGATTTGCTTAATGCTATGGGAGCGAAAATTACAGGCGGCGGTACTGATATTATAACTATAGAAGGAGTTGAGGCTCTTCATGGTGCTGAGTTTACTGTTATTCCTGATAGAATAGAAACAGGTACTTTCTTAGCAATAGCTGCTGCCGGAAGAGGCAAATTGAAGCTTGAAAATGCAGAGCCTAAACATTTAACTTATGTATTAGATTTGCTTTCAGATATAGGATGTGATATAAAAACTACAGAAAATACTATAGAGATAGATGCAAGAAATAAAGAATTAAAGCCTTTTAAAGTAGAAACATTGCCTTATCCCGGTTTTCCTACAGATTTACAGGCTATTTACACAACATTAGCATGCACTATAAAAGGTAAGAGCGAGCTTATAGAGGGTATTTATCCTGATAGATTCAGTCATGTACCGGAACTTGTTCGTATGGGTGCTGATATAGAGTTGAATACTTCAGATATAGTTGTAAACGGCGGCAGAGAGTTATCAGGTGCCGATGTTCAGGCTAGTGATTTGCGTGCAGGTGCTGCTTTGGTTGCTGCCGGAGCTATAGCTAAAGGTACAACTAATGTTCATAGAATCTATCATATAGAAAGAGGATATGAAAATTTAGAAGAAAAATTAAAAAGTATTAATATAGAAACAAAAAAAGAAAAAGATGATATTTTATAATTAATATTGTTTAAGAATATAAAAATTAGGGGGATTATAGATGGTAAGAGGAGTTTATACAGGTGCTAGCGGAATGATGGCTGAACAGGCTAGACTAGATGTTGTAGCTAACAATTTGGCTAATGTAGATAAACCTGGATTTAAAAGAGATACAGTAAGCTTTAAGGCTTTCCCAGAAATGATGGCTGCAAGAACAGAAGATGACGGAGTAGTAATATTTCCGCTTGGTTCTACAGATGTAAGACCTTATGTAGGCAGAATGGGAACAGGCGTTGAAGTTAATGAAGTTTTCACAGAATGGGAGCAGGGTTCTTTAAGAGAAACAGGCAATCAGCTTGATATAGCTTTGGGAGATAAAGGATTCTTTGCCATAGAAACTCCTAATGGTGAAAGATACACAAGAAACGGAAGTTTTTTAATAGATAAAGATCATTATCTTGTAACTAAACATGGCTATAAAGTTATGGGTGAGAATGGTTATATTCAGATAAAAACTAATAACTTCAATATAGACGAAGAAGGAAGAGTATCTATTAATAGAAGATATCAAGACGGCAATACATTTGTACAGTTTAATGATAATGAATGGGAAGATGAAGAAATTCTTGATACATTAAAAGTAGTAAGATTTGATAATGAAAGATATTTGAAAAAAGAAGGCGAATCTTTCTGGGTTGATACAGATATCAGCGGTCCTGCTTATATAGCTCAGAAGGGGGTTGATAGACCTAAAGTATTATCAAGATTCTTAGAGATGAGCAATGTAAATCCTATAAATGAAATGGTTAGAATGATTGAAGTTCAACGCGCTTATGAATTAAATTCTAAAACTATAGCCACTCATGATACTTTAGTTGGAAGAGTAATTAATGAAGTGGGCAGAGTTTAATTTTTAATATATTCTTCTTTTTTACGAATAAATTTTGATAAAAAATAAACGATAATATATAATAGTATATTAATTGCATTTATTTAATAGAGGATATTATGGCTTCAGAAAAGATAAAACTACATATTATTAGAAGGCTTAAATTTTTAACTATTCCAATATATTTATTAGTTGATATTGTAATTTGGAATATAGCATTATTTTTTATATATAAAGAAGTTCCGCCTATATATGGATTAAAAATACTCTTTTCTGTAATTTCTTTTATATTCTTTTTTAAATATTTAAAATTTTGGAGATTAAATTCTGAAATAAAATTAGCAAGTAAAGTTATATTAGTATTTTTTATCATTTCCCTAATAGGAAGCATTGTAGAGGTAGTGGCATATTCTATTATAAACAAAATATTCCTGCATACTATGACATTAGCTATATTCAATGCTACGATAAATGCTGCTCTATTGTCATGCGTATTTATGTTTCTATTTAAAATGGTTTCCCATAATTTTGAATTGGAAGAAAATATAGTAACATTTTATATACCTCTTATAGCTAAATTAGGTCTTATAGTATATTTATTTTTCTCAACTATAATATTAGCTTTTCTTATGAATCATGTCTCTGTTGAAGAAGATATTTATTTACATAATTACAGCAACTCTGTATTAAATGAAATGCTTTCTATATCTGATAATATGAAGAAATTTGATGATAATATAAAATCAGATATGCTGGTTTATTCCGAAGCAGTACTTAGTATTTATTCTAATAAAAATATAATTTCAAGAGATGATATACAAACAGGTTTTGTTAATAGATTAGGATATATAAATAATACTTTAAAAAATAAATATAATACAATTTCTGTTAATATAAATCAGGAATATTTGAATACAGATCTTCCTTATTCAGTAACAATATCCAAAGATTCTGCCACTGATAGATATACAAGCAGAGTATCAGATGCTTTGACTATCCATAATTTTTTAGAAAATGAAATACAGGATAATATTGTAACTTTGGGTATAAATGTTTACGACAGAAATAATATATATGTATCTGCTTATACTCCTTTAAAATTGTTTGGAAACGATATAGGATATCTTATATCTGAAACAGGAGTGGAAAATTTCAATAGTATAATAAGAAAGAATAATATTCTTTCACAATGGTTTTATATTTACTATCTTGCTGTAAAAAGAGATATAATACTTAGTGCTGACAGCAGATATATATCTTCAAGCTCTTCTGAAATATTATCATCATCTCCGGAACTTATTAAGAATATAGAGAATTTTGAGAAATCATTTGGGGCTAATAAAACATTTGAAATATTTTATCCTATTGATATAGCAGGAAAAAAGTCCATCGCTATAATTTCATATATAGAAGAATTAAAACTTATAGGCTTATATTATAAAGATGTAAATACTATAATAAAAGATTCTGATATGAATTTTACTATATTTAATTATATATTTATATTTATATCTATATTTATTTTATTCTTTATTGTTTATTTAATTATTTTGAAAATACTCTTATCTTCAATAAACAGAGCAAATCAATCTACAAAAATGCTTTTAGGCGGAAATGGAGATTTGAGAAAAAGAATATATTCAAAAAATAATGATGAGATAGGACTTTTAATTTATAACTTTAATTTATTCTTATCTAGTTTAGATAATCTCATAGGAGACTTAAAAATAGAAAGTTATAAAGTATTTGAAGAGATAAAAGTAATAGAAAAAATTATTGATGAAAATACAAATAGAATAAATGATCAAAGTTCCAGCATTACTGAAAGTGTAGCAAGTGTTAATAATATTATTACTTCTATACAAAATGTTACTAATTCTACAGATCAGCAAAGACATGCCTTTTCATCAGCCTCTATTGCTGTAGAAGAGCTTTTACAGACAATCTATAAAATTAATGATAATATGGAGCGTCAGTCATCAGCTGTAGAACAGACATCAGCTTCTATTGAGGAGATGATATCGAATATTACATCAGTGGCAAGAAGCGTTAATAAAGCAGATAGTTTCTCTAAAAAACTTCTTGTTGATGCTCATGACGGCGGTGATACGGTAGATGAAGTTATTGAGGCGGTTAGAGGTATTGAGGAAAGCTCTGACCAGATTAAAGAGATAGTTAATGTTATTCAAGGTATTGCTGAGCAGACTAACCTTTTGGCTATGAACGCAGCTATTGAGGCAGCACATGCCGGAGAGCAAGGAAGAGGCTTCTCTGTAGTTGCTGATGAGATTAGATCTTTGGCTGAACACACAGCTGATAACACTAAATCTATTACAAACATTATTAAAGCTATTACTAAAAGAATAGAAGAAACAGTGGAACTTGCAAGCAACAGCGGTAAATCTCTTGATAACATACTTGATATGTCAGAAAATACAGCGAGAGTTGTTTCTGAAATAAATACTGCCAACAGTGAATTAGAGGTTGGAGGTAGAGATATACTTGAAACAATTAGACACTTGAATAATATTACTACAGGTGTTAAAGACAGTGTAAAAGAACAGATGAACAGCGGTGATGTGGTGGACAGCCAAATTACTTTGCTTGACCAGATTACGAGGGAAGTTTCTGATATAATTGAAGCTAATAGTGCAGGTGCTAAAGAAGTTATGCATGCTATGAGCTTTTTGAATGAGCTTTCCGTAAAAACTGTTGAGGGTAATAAAGAATTCTATACTGCCACTAATAAATTAAATGAAATCTTTGTTAAATTTAATGAGCTTATGGGTAAATTTATCACAAATGCTGATGATACAGAAGGCGGTAAAAACGATAATCTTGTTAATAAGAATCCTGAAAATTATACTGTAGATGAAAGAATGGATATGGAGCTTAGAAGTCTTGAGGAAGAGTTCAAAAAAGATAATGATGAATTCAAAAAAGATGATGATGTATTAGAGATGCTTAAAGAGGACTTTAAAAATCCTGAAATGTTTAGTATGTAAATATTATATTTGTGAATTTTAATAATGAGATATTATATCTATAATATAATATCTCATTTTTTATATTTCTCTAATAAGAAAGTTTTAATTATTAAAAATTAAGTAGGTTGAGATTATGTCAAATTATACTATTGCGGAAATTGATTTGTCTGTTTTTAAGAAGAATATGCAGATTATAAGATCTATTATTGGTGATGTTAAACTTCTTAATATTGTTAAAGCAAATGCTTATGGGCATGGTTTAATAGAAATATCTAATGCTTCAGAAAGATTTGGAGCAGATGCTTTGGGTGTTGCTAATGTTGAAGAAGGGGTAAGAATAAGAGAGGCGGGAGTTAAACTTCCTATATTGGTTTTATTTCAGCATTTTAAAGATGAGTCGGATTTGGTATGTAAATATAATTTAAGTCCTATTATTAGTAATGATGAATGTTTAGAATATTATGATAAATTTTTAAAAAAGAATGGAGGAAGTTTAAATTTATATATAAAAGTTGATACAGGATTAAACAGAATGGGAGCTAAACCTGAAGAAGTAGTTTCTCTAGCGAGAAAAATATTATCTCATAATACTCTAAATATAGAAGGTATTAATACTCATTATGCCGCTTCTGATATGAACGATGATTACTCTATTAATTTTACTAATAAACAGATAAAAATTTTTAATGATGTATTAAATAATTTGAATGAAAATGGAATAAAGATAAAAAATGCACATACTTCTAATTCTGCAGCAATAATTTCGTATAAGAATACATATTTTGATATGGTTCGTGCCGGAATCATATTGTATGGATATAATGATGATATTTTAGGCATCAAACCTATATTAAATTTAAAATCATATGTTGTTTTGATAAGAAGTATAAAAAAAGGAGAAAGTATTTCTTATGGAATGACTTGGACAGCTGATAAAGATACTAGAGCTGCCGTGATACCTATAGGATATGCTGACGGAATACCTAGAAAATTATCTAATAATTGGGAAGTAAAAATTAATGAAAAATATTATCCTTTGAGAGGAAGGGTATGTATGGATTCTATTATTGCAGAAATAGGAAATGATAATATAAAAATAGGAGATGAGGTATTAATATTTGGAAATGATGAAAAGCTTAATGCAGATACTTTAGCTTCAAAAATAGATAGTATAAGCCATGAAATACTTGTAAATATAGGCGAAAGGGTGAAAAGAGTTTATATAAATAATAATTAATTTTTTTATATGTATAATTAATGATAGATAATTAAGGAGAGCATTATGATAGAAATGATAACTAAAATAAATAATGTTGTTAATGGTTTTGTATGGGGACCAATAATGCTTACATTATTAGTAGGAACAGGTATATATTTGAGTATAATAACAGGTTTTTTGCAAATAACCAAAATACCTTTATGGGTTAAGCATACATTTGGGGCATTAGCAAAAAACATGATTTAGATGATAATATTACCCCTTTTCAGGCAGTAAGCACAGCATTGGCTAGTACTGTAGGTACAGGAAATATTGCAGGAGTTACTACGGCAATAGCGGCAGGAGGTCCCGGGGCTTTATTTTGGATGTGGTTTGCTGCTTTTTTTGGTATGGTTACAAAATATTCAGAGGTGATTTTAGCCGTTCATTATAGAGTTAAAGATGATTTAGGACATCATCATGGCGGTCCTATGTATTATATATCCAAAGGAGCTAATATGCCTTGGCTTGGAAGTATATTTGCTGCTTTTGCTGCTTTAGCATGTTTCGGAGCTGGTAATATGACTCAGACTAATGCTATGGCGGGGGTTGTTTATCAGAATTTTGGTGTGCCTCATATAGTTACAGGAATAGTAGTTGTTATTTTAACTGCTGTAATTATTATAGGAGGAATAAGAAGAATAGCTACTGTTACTGAGAAATTAGTTCCGATTATGTGCGTTATATATATACTTTCCGGAATAGTTATATTATTTATGAATATGGACAAAATACCTCATGCTTTTCAGAGAATATTTGATGAAGCATTTTCTTTAAAGCAGGTTGGGGCAGGATTTATGGGATATACTATTATGATGGGTATGAAATTCGGATTTGCAAGAGGTGTGTTTTCTAATGAAGCTGGTTTAGGTACTGCTCCTATGGCTCATGGGGCAAGCAATTCAAAAAATCCTATAGAACAAGGTTTATGGGGTATATTTGAAGTGCTTATAGATACTTTCTTTGTATGTACTTTGACAGGGCTTATAGCTATAATATTTTTAGAGACAAATCAAGGTACTAAATTAAATGGTGCTGAGCTTATATCTGCTTCCTTTGGAAATAATTTAGGACATGCAGGTTCTATAATACTTACTATATCTCTAATATTATTTGCTTTCTCCACATTTGTAGGATGGTCTCATTATGGAGTTGTAGCTTTAGGATATCTTACAAAAAGAAATAAAATTGCTTCATATTCATATAGAATAATATTTTTAGTCATAGGTATAGTTGGTGCTGTGAGTCAATTAGATTTGATATGGGCTATAGCTGATACTTTGAATGGACTTATGGCTATACCTAACCTTATTGGACTTTTGATACTGTCACCTAAAATAGCTAAACTTACTAGAGATTATCTTAAAGATCCTAATTCTACTTTAATGAAAGATTGATATGTTATATTAACTAATTCTTTTGATAATAAAAATATAAAATATTTGTAATTTTTTATTATTTAGTATTGATTTTTTATAAAGATAATATATAATTAGTAATTATTATCAATAAAGGTTGCGTATGAATATTTTTGCTTTAACTAAACTTTCTTATGGGATGTATATTCTTACATCTATGGATAATGATAGACCTGTGGGATGTACTATAAATACTTCTGCACAGATAACAGCTACACCTACAACAATTATGATTAGTGTTAATAGAAATAATTATACTAATGAATGCATAAAAAAATATGGTAAATTTGCTTTATCTATACTTTCAGAAAAAAGTGATTCTACATTGATAGGAGGATTCGGATTTAGAAGCTCCAGAGATAATAATAAATTTGAAAATGTTGATTATGAAATAAAAGATGGTTTGCCTGTAATTAAGGCTGCAAATGCATATTTGATTTGCAAGGTAATAGATAGTTTGGAAGTTCATACTCATACTATATTTATAGGTGAACTTATAGATGCTGATATATTTGATAATGAAGTTAGTTCTATGACTTATGATTATTATTATAATGTTATTAAGGGGACAACTCCTTCTAATGCTTCTACTGCAAATGCTCATAAAAAAGAAGATAAGAAAGAAGAAGCTAAACAAATTAAAGCAGTTTATAAGTGTAAAACTTGCGGATTTGAATATAAAGGCGATATACCTTTTGAGGATTTACCAAGCGATTGGAAATGTCCTATATGTGGAGAGCCTAAAAGTAACTTTGAAAAAATCTCATAATAATAAATCAAACTAATTTTTACCCCAATTTTAAGGCAGTACATAATTCTATGTACTGCCATATATTTAAAGGAAATTTTATGATATGTAATTTATTTAATTTTTCATTAATAAGTGAAGAAGATTATAAAATTCTTATAGATGAATATAATAGCATTAAATATAATAATTAAAATTCATTCAACGCACGGTGAATTCGATTTAAATCTTTTGTTGTATTTTTATAATCCTTAATCATTATATATGAATTTTATTCTACGTGCGGTTTATATTTTTTTAATTAAAAAAATCTTGGGCGGGTTTCTATATATACCTAAACAACTACATTTTGTCAAAAATAAATTTTTTAAATTTAAAATATTTGCAGGGCTTTGCCCGCACCCCACTTCTTTTGCGGCCGAAGGAAGTACTGTTAAGTATTGCCGCATACGAAGTACGCCTGCGGCGAGAAGCTTATATCCTCGATAAACTCGGATACGCTTCGCGAAAGGCTATATTTAAACTTAAATGTAATAAATTATTTTACATGTAAGACAATTTTAGTATGATTTAGCACTAATTTTATATTTGCACTTTCGCGAAGCGTGCCTGCGGCAGCAGCTTTGACGAAGTCCGCCTGTGGCGTGCGGCGGGAAAAAGTTGAATAAAAAAATTGACAAACTTAAAAATTTTCAGTATATTTACCGCACGGTGAGTAGATTTTTAAATATAGTAAAAGTTGTATAATTTAATTTATTTATGTTTTTAGTTTATCTTAACGTGCGTTTTTAAAATTAGAAAATAAAATCATTTGTATTTTCTGATATCTTCTTTTTTAATACGTTTCTTTTAATTTTAATTTCTTTTAATATATCTAAAGCCAATTTAACATCTTTAAGAGATTTTCTTATCTGCCAAAATCCAGTGTCCCATAAAGATATTTTGAATTTTTCTTTATTGATTTTTTCTATATTAGAATAAAAATATTTATAAAGTTCTTTTGCACTATTCATTAATTCAGATGCTTCATCGGATATATAGTCTTTGTTATTTTCTAAATATTCAAAGCAGAATCTTTTTTCATTATCGTATTTGAAGAAAGTACAGCCGGAATATACTTTTTTATAATCAAAAGGGTAAAAATGATTTATGATAGTATAGTATTTATCTTTATAAAATATATTATCCATAGCGGATGTTTGGTTGGAAGTAGAGAATAAAGTCCATATCACACAGTCTAATATAAATTTTCTCTTCAATTCATTTTTAGGTATGCAAAATTGATCGCTTCCATTAAGCCAGTCAACTTTAGCAGTTCTTCTAACGGCATGTATTATCATGGCTTTTTCAAAATTTTCTTTTGTGATTGAAAGAGAACCAACGGAAGCCTGAGGAGCAGAAAATATTGCAGTAAGATTTTGTTTTTGCAAATCACTTCCGCAGCTCATAAGTGAACCTATAAAGCCATCGCATACTTTATCTCTTATATCTTTTCCTGATGTTTTTACTTTTATTGCTGATGAAAGCGGTACAAATGTTGATGAAGTTTTTATTCTTTTTATCCATTTGTTAAGAAGATTATCGCTTTCTATTACATTATAACTTTTTTTATTTATTATATTGCAATTATCATCGAGAACATCGAGAATAATATTTTCAGTTTTTATATTATGATTATTATTTATTTCCCAAATTATAAAGCTTACAGGAAATGGGGTAGTTTTTGATGTGTTGTCAAAATTAGATGAAGAGAAAATAAAGCCATTTAGAAATTTATAATTGCATACCTTATTTCTAAACTTTTCATTGTTATTGTATTTTATATAATTAGTTTTAGAAAATATTGCAAGATAGACTTTATTATTGTCTTTAAACTCTTTATGTATTCTAAACATAAACTGTGCATATAGTTCTCTTGAGGCATCGCCCAATTTTTCTTTATGCATCAAATCTCTAATCTTACTTATGCTGACATTTTTTTTGCTTTTTGAGTTTGTACCTGCTGCCTGACTTGTGGCATAAGGCGGATTGATTAATATAATCCATTTTATATTTTTATTATTTAAATCGTTTTGAAGATTTTTAGGAAGTTTACTATATTCAAAATCATTATCTTTTATATCATCATTAAGGTAATCATATTGAAACAGGCAGGCATTTTTAAATTTTTCTTTAGAATATTCTATATCTTTATCATCTATTGTGGACATATAAAGATATTTATGATATTTCTCATCAAGATAATATTCTAAATTACCTGTACCAGAGGACATATCCCATATTCTATAATTACCATTTTCTAACTCTTTTTTGTCTATCGTATTGTATATGTATGATAAAGATTTTTCAGCGAAATTTAAAGGAGTATAAAACTCTCCTAAATATCTTTTTTTAGAATCATGTTCATTCATATAACACTAGAGTAAATAGATTAAATATTAGAATCTAGCACTCAAATAAGGCATAGGATTCTTATGATCTCCTCCAACTCTAATCTCGAAATGGCAGTGTATTCCTGTAGTTCTTCCAGTATTTCCTATTAGGGCTATTTTTTCGCCTCTTTTTACCTTCTGACCATAATCAACAAGAAGTTTAGAGTTATGTCCGTATGCAGTTTGATAACCATTAGCATGAGTAATTAGAACAAACCAACCATATCCATTTCTCCAGCCTGCAAATGTAACAGTACCATCAGCAACTGCAAGTATAGGAGTACCATAAGGTCCTGCTATATCTACACCATAGTGATAGCTTTTTTCCTGATTGAAAGGAGAAACTCTGGCACCGAATCCGCTTGATATTCTTCCGCCTCCTGCAACAGGCCAGCCTAAAGGAATTTCTTTATGTATTTTTGGAGATATTTCCATAAATGAAAGAACATTCTTCTGATAGGAGTCCAATTCACTAAGCATTTTTTCAATATTTCCGGATTCATTGTTGTTTAAATTATTATTAAATGTACCTATATCATTATAATCTATAGCATAAGATATAGATTTCATAACATTATTATATTCAGTTAATGCTTTAGAGAATCTATTAAGTGATTTTTTATAGTCTTCTATTAATGTATAAGTTTTAGCTTCTCTTGCTGAGAGAGTATTATAAAATTCTCTAGCTTCTTTCTGTCTAATATATGCATCGTAACCAGTATATATCAAAGCAGAAAATACTAGCAAAAGGAAGAAAATCATAAAATTATTGATAGGAAGTCTTATTCCATGCTCTTCATCATCATAGAATATGAGTATGCTTCTTTCATGATTTCCTTTTCTTTTAATTGCCCCTATAACTAATTTAAATACATGCCTTATTCCGTAAGTAGCATTATATAATTTATTTATAATTTTTTTAGTTCTATTGAATTTTATTTTTGCTTTAGGGGCTTTATATCTTGAAGACGGAGTTAATTTAACATTTTTTTTATAGCTTAAATCAAATCTGGAATTTGCATTATCAGCAGATTTATTAGCATCTTTAAAATTGCCTACAAATTGTTTAGCTAAATTTTTTACATCTTTTGAAGTTTCTTCCAAATAATATTTATCCAACTGAGCATTGGACTTTTTTTCTTTTGTTGAAGTATCATCTGTAATTAAAATAGTAAGCTCCTTAAAAATCAAATAATCCTCTTTCCTCATTATAATTATCGTCATACTTTGAAGAAAGATTTAAATAACCATAAGCCTTATTTGTAGCAACTCTTCCTTTCGGCGTTCTTTTTATAAAGCCGCATTGTATAAGATAAGGCTCTATTACATCTTCTATAGTTTCTATCTGTTCGGATAAAGATACCGATAAAGTATCAACTCCTACAGGCCCTCCATTATAATGTTTAATAATAGTATTTAAATAAAGTTTGTCAAGTGCTTCAAAGCCGTTTTTATCTATTCCTAATTTTTCAAGGGAATCACAGGCAAACTCTTCGTCTATTTTTAAAACATCATGCACAGTGGCAAAGTCAAAAACTCTTCTTAGAAGTCTATTAACTATCCTTGGTGTTCCTCTTGATCTTGAAGCTATTGAAATGGCAGCCTCGTCTGTGATATCTATATTAAGAAATTCAGAACTTCTCTTTACTATATTAGCCAAATCTTCATTGGTATAAAATTCTAGTCTTTCTACTATTCCGAATCTGTCGTATAAAGGAGTACTTAGTAAGCCGCTTCTTGTTGTAGCACCTATCAAAGTAAAATGAGGTAATTTCACTCTGAAACTTTTAGCAGATGTTCCTTCTCCCACCTTTATATCTACAAAAAAATCCTCCATAGCTGAATAAAGCACTTCTTCAACTGCAGTTCTAAGTCTATGTATTTCATCTATGAATAGTATATCTTTTTCTCCCAAAGTAGTAAGAATAGAAGCCAAATCTCCGGGACGCTCTATTATAGGTGCTGATGTAGCTTTTATATTGCTTCCCATTTCATTTGCTATTATTTGGGCTAATGTTGTTTTTCCAAGTCCTGGGGGACCGTAAAATAATATATGATCCAAAGAAACATCTCTTTTTTTAGCACTATCTATAAAGACTTTCAATTTTGATTTTATATTTTTCTGTCCCAAAAAATCATCAAAACCTTGAGGTCTTATATTATTATTGGGCTTATCATAAGAGTTTTCTTCAGCATTTGTTATGCTTTCTTTATCCATGGTTTATGCAATTATATATTAAAATTCTTTAAATAACAAATTTCTTAACACGCGGTGATATGATATTATATTTAAAAACAGTTATTATTAAAGTATTATTCTATAATACACAGCCAACTAAACGCGTGCTGAATTGACTATAAATTTAATAAAATCTTGGGCGGGTGCTATATTTTCTTATAATACTATAATAGAAAATTAATATTTTAATTTTTAAAGTAAATTATTGAGCATAAAGGGCGGGGAATTATAATATGTTAATAAAAAATTATTGTATATAAATGCATACTATTATATAATAAATTTATTAATATATTTTTTGGAGATACCTTAATGAAGATCTTTAACAGCCTGCAATTTAAAATAAGTATGGTTATAGTTATTCCTTTTATTATCATGCTTATTATATCAAATTTATTTAACATATTTTCTGTTAATAATGTTACTAAAAAACTTTCATATAAGGTATTGGAAGAAAGTGCCAAAGGAGAGGCAGCCAAAGTACAGGCCCTTGTTCAAGAAGCATTCGATAGTTTAAGTACATTTGAATATACAATAGATAATTTATACAGATCAGGAGAGAGAAACAGAGAAGTATATAAAAATACAACTAAAGATTTTTTTGAAACTTTACCAGAAGGTACAGGAGCTTTGTTTCTTGTATTTAAAAATAATGTAATGGGCAATGATGCTGATTATATAAATGACCCTAACTATTCAGAAGCAGGCGGTATGTTTTCTGATTATGTATATAGAAATAATGGTTCTGCTGCCGACAGAGGTATGACAAGCGAAGAATTAAAAAGCGATTATTATTCAGTACCTGTAACTACAGGAAATATTAATATTACTTCTATATATGACTTTGAAGTAGGCGGCAAAATGGTAAAAATGAATACTTGGTCTATACCTTTAAAAAATAATGGTCAAATAATAGGAGTTGCTGGTGTGGATATATTTATAGAATCATTAGCCCCTATAATGGATAATATTAAGCCTTTTGAAAATACTCTTACTTCTTTATTTGATCATAATGGTACGCTCCTTTATAATAAAGAAAATGAAACTCATGTTGGTAAAAATATTTATGAGTCATATCCTTATTATAGGGACAATAATTTGTTAGAAAAGATAAAAGCAGGTCAAACTGTAATATTTGAGGATTTCAGTGCAACATTAAATACTAAATCTACATATATATTTGTACCTATAAAACTTGAAACAGGCCAGAATTGGGGTATGAAAATATTAGTTCCTAATTATATAATACTTAAAGACAGCAATAATATAAGAAATATTATGATTATAATTTTAGCTGTAATATTAGCAACAGTGTTTATCATTACACCTTTAATAATAAATAAAAAAGTTGTATTTATCATTAAATTACTTGCTCAGGATTTAACTAAATTATCTAAAGGAGATATATCTTGGGATACTCCTCCAGGATTTACAGAACTTAAAGATGAATGGGGGGATATAGCCAGAGCAATAAAAAATATATTAGATAATTTAAATAATGTTATGAATACGGTTAAAGAATCATCGGAACAAGTTGAAAGTGCTGCCAATGAAGTTCTTTCAGGAAATAATGATTTATCTAATAGAACAGAAATACAGGCTTCCAGCTTAGAAGAAACTGCATCAACTATGAATGAAATGGCTTCTAATGTTAAATTGGCTGTTTCAGATGTATCTGATAGCACAAATATGGTTGTTGAAGCAAAGGATTATGTAGGCAAAGCAGGCAAAATAATAGAAGAAAGTGTTAATAAAATGGATGCTGTTTATGAGGCTAGTTCTAAAATAATGGATATAACTAAAATGATAGAATCTATTGCTTTTCAAACGAATATACTTGCACTTAATGCTTCAGTAGAGGCGGCAAGGGCTGGAGAACAAGGAAAAGGTTTTGCTGTTGTAGCTAGCGAGGTTAGAAATTTGGCACAGAATACACAGGAGTCCGTAAAAAATATTACTTCTTTGATAGTTGATAGTAATGACAAAATTAATTTAGCTGCTGCTAGTGTTAATGAATCTAAGGAGATTTTTAATGATATAGCAGACAGAATGGATAAAGTTTCTGATTTGATGCAGAAAGTTAATATAGCTGCAAAAGAACAGGAAAATGGAATAGAACAAATTAATGTTGCTATAAATGAAATGGATTCTTCTGTTCAGCAAAATGCTGCTTTAGTAGAGGAGGCAAGCTCTTCATCTCAGTTGCTTTTAAATGAAGCTCAAAATTTAAATAAATTAATTGATTTCTTTAAATTAAGATAATGATTACTTACATACTAGTATAAATTAAATACAATATATAATTATAAGTGTTTTATTATTAAACATATATAATAAAACACTTTTTAATTATTTTACAATTAGTATTATTTTATTTTTATAATCAGTAAAAATCATCATATAAATAAAGTTATTTCTACATATATATGCTTTTATATATATACTTTTATCATAAAATATATTAAATACAGTATAAAAAATAATCTAAATTTTTAAATTGGTATATTTATTGCATGAAATACTTAACAAGATTTTATTTGACTTATAAGTATATTTTATATTATACTATACAATATTAATCAGGAGTTTTGTTAATGATTAAAGACAAAGATAAATTAAATAAAGATATAGATAATGATAAAAATAGCGATAATAGTAAAAAAGAGGATAATACGGTTGCAATCGTGGAAGATAAATTACCTTCAAGATTAATAATCATACCTGTAATGGGAAAGCCATTATTTCCCGGGCTTTATGCTCCGTTTCCGATACCAGCCCATCATGCAGATGCTGTAAATAAGGCTATAGCCGAAAATGACGGATTTTTAGGACTTAATTTATATATTTCTGATACTCCGTACGAAAAGAAAACACCTTCTGTTGATGAAATTTATAAAGTTGGTGTTGTTGTCAAAGTATTCAAAAAATTAAATTTGCCTGACGGCGGACTTAATCTTCTTATAAATTCAATACGAAGATATAAAGTTATAAAATTTGTAACTACTGATCCTGTAATAAGAGCAGAGCCTCTTTATATACCTGATATAGATCCTTTTAGAAATGAGAAGGAAGCCAAAGAAATAAAAGCATATACTAGAGCTTTGCTTTCAGATATAAAAGCCATAAGCGAGAATAATCCGCTTTTCACTGAAGAAATGCGTCTTACTATGGTGAATGTTGATGATCCCGGAAGATTGGCTGATTTTGTTACATCTATGCTTAATGTAGAGCGTGCAAGTCAGCAGGAAATACTTGAAACTTTTGATATTCAGGAAAGACTTGAAAAGGTTCATATTCTTCTTCAAAAAGAGAGAGAAATATCTGAAATACAGCAGAAAATACAAGGCAGCATCAATTCAAAGGTACAAAAACAGCAAAGAGAATATTTCTTAAAAGAACAATTAAAAGAAATAAAAAAAGAATTGGGTTATGATACAGATCCTAAACAAAGAGATATAGAGAAATATAAAAAAACTCTTGAAGAGATTAATGTTATAGATGAAGTTAAAGAGAGAATGGAACAGGAAATAGAAAAGATTTCTACAATAGATACTCATTCTCCGGAATATACAGTTTCTAAAAATTATTTGGATACTTTATTTGCTTTGCCTTGGAATAAGGAAAATAAAGAAAGAGAAGATATTTCAAAAAGCAAAAATATATTGGACAGAGATCATTACGGACTTGAAGATGTTAAAGAGAGAATATACGAATTTTTAGCAGTGAGAAAATTAAATCCTGAGAAAAAATCTTCTATACTATGTTTTGTAGGCCCTCCGGGGGTTGGTAAAACTTCTATAGGTAAAAGTATAGCTGAGGCATTAGACAGACCTTTCTTCAGATTTTCTTTAGGCGGTATGAGAGATGAAGCTGAAATTAAAGGACATAGAAGAACTTATATAGGTGCTATGCCTGGTAAAATTATAGAGGCTTTGAAGATAGTAAAAGTTAAGAATCCTGTTCTTATGCTTGATGAAATTGATAAATTAGGAACAAGTTTTCAGGGTGATCCTTCAAGTGCTTTACTAGAAGTTTTAGATCCGGAACAGAATTCTTCTTTTAGAGATCATTATTTGGATTTGCCTTTCGATTTATCAAATGTTTTATTCATAACTACAGCAAATACACTTGATACAATTCCTAGACCTTTGCTTGACAGAATGGAAGTTATAAGACTTTCAGGATACATTATGGAAGAGAAATTAAAAATAGCTTCTAAATATATTATACCTAGACAGGTTAAATCTCATGGACTTGATATAAAAAATATAACATTTACTAATAAGGCTATAAGTACTATAATAGACGGATATGCTAGAGAGGCTGGGGTTAGAAATTTTGAAAGAAGAATAGAGAGAATATGCAGAAAAATCGCTGCTGATATTGTAGAGCATAATAAAAAAACTTACAGCTATACAGTAGATGAAAAAGATTTAGAGAAATATCTTAAAAAGCCAATATTCACAGAAGACTTCACAGAGAAGGATTTGAAGCCTGGAAACTCTATAGGCTTAGCTTGGACATCTTTAGGCGGTGCAACTCTCACTATAGAATCAATAAAGGTATCAGAGAAAAAAGATTCCGGAAACATACAGGTAACAGGACAGCTTGGCGATGTTATGAGCGAGAGTGTAGAGATAGCTTATAGTTATGTAAAAAGCGTTGCCGAAGATTACGGCGTTGCTGAAAACTATTTTAATGATGCTATGATTCACTTGCATATTCCTGAAGGAGCTACTCCTAAAGACGGCCCTTCAGCAGGTATTACTATGGCTACTGCTTTGCTTTCGCTTTCTATGAATAAAGTTATAAGAAATGATACTGCTATGACAGGCGAGCTTTCATTAAATGGAAAAGTTCTCCCTATAGGCGGACTTAAAGAAAAAACTATAGCGGCAAAAAGGCTTGGATTCATTAAGCATATAATAATACCTTATGAGAATATTAGGGATTTGGATGAGATTCCTGAAAATGTTAAAAAGGGTTTAACTTTCCATCCTGTAAAAGATGTTAAAGAGGTATTTGATTTTATGTTTAAATTAAATAAGCTAAATAAATCAAATAAATCTGAAAACAAAAAATTGTCTAAAAAAACAGACAAAAAAGTAAATAAAAAATTATAATATAAAATCATAAAAGGTGCAGGATTAATTATTCTGCATCTTTTTTATTATTGATTTTATTTATTATTAATAATACAATGCAGACAATATATTAAGCAGTTTATTATAATAAAACTATGAATAAAAAATCAATCATATAGAAACAGATAAGAAATTAATATCTATACTTAAAAAATTGCCTAATAATTATTGGGATTTTAAATACGAGAATACAAAAGAATATACACATAGTATTCATAGTTATCCAGCGGTAATGGTTTTTCCTATAAGCAGGAATATTATTAATATAGTTAGGCAAGTTATGGAAGTAGATTCTTTATTTGATCCGTTTTCTGGTTCTGGTACAGTTCTTGTGGAAGGTATGCTTGCTAATATCAAAACTGTATATGGAAATGATATCAATCCTCTTGCAATATTTATTTCAAAAGTAAAAACTAATAAACTTGATATAAATGAGCTTAAAAAAGAAACTTCAATTTTATTGAAACAAATTAATGATGATTATAATGAAAATATAGATTTTTATGAATGTGCAGATGAATATTTTGAAAAAACTATTGATATTACTTCAAAAGACGGATGGGGAAATGAGGCCCCTAAATATTTAAGAAAATATATAGATTCAAAAAAAAATAATTTTGAAGTACCTGATTTTAAAAATATTGGTTATTGGTTTAAGCCAAGAGTAATATTGCAGCTTCAAATGATTAAAAATCATATATTAAAAATTGAAGATGAAAATATACGAAATTTTGTATTTGCGGCATTTAGCGAATCAGTTAGGCTTGTATCTAATCGCAGAAACGGAGAGTTTAAAATGTTTAGAATGCCTCCGATAAAAGTAAAAAGTTTTAAGCCGAATGTATTAAAAGAATTCACTGATATTTTAGATAAAAATATAGAAAAAATGAATGGCTTTGCTGAAGCTTGTAATAAAAATGGAAGCATTTCAAAAGTTATGATATTTAATAATAATGTTATAGACTTGTTTGATATTGCCGATTCATCTGTTGATTTAGTAATTACATCTCCTCCTTATGGGGATAGCAGAACAACGGTTGCTTATGGAGAATACAGCAGATTATCACTTCAATGGATAGGGATAGATTTATTAGGGCTTTCTGATAAAGAAATAATGATGATTGATAAAACATTGATGGGAGGAGCTAAGTTTAGAAATGGATTTGAATTTTCGATTCCAAGCAAAACTTTAAATAAATCTTTAGAAATTATTAAAGATATTGATTTAGAGCGTGCAGGCGATGTATATAGTTTTTATTTAGATTTAGAAAAAGCGATATCAGCTATTTCTAAAAAAACTAAAACAGGCGGTTATCAATTTTGGGTTGTCGGCAATAGAACCGTTAAAGGAGAACTTTTAAAGACAGATAAGATAATAAAAGAAATTGCAAGTCAATATAATATGGATTATGTTTATACAATTAATAGAAATATAATTAATAAAGTTATGCCTTCATTAAACTCTCCGACAAATACAGTTGGTAAAAAATTAGAAGCGATGTGCAATGAACATATTGTTATACTAAGAAAAAATAATATTTAAACTATTATTTTTAATATATTTATATAAACAAATCTATACGCACGTTGAGTGAATTTAAAAATACAAAAATATTTTATATTACAAATTAAATGATTAGCATAAAATTATTAAACGCGCGTTTAATTGATTTTAAACTTAAATAATTTTTGAGCGGGTATGTTTTTATAATTTTAGCTTTTAAGAATAAAAAAGTTAAAATTATAAAAATGAATCAAGAAATATAAAAGGGCAGGGTATGTGAATGACACTCCCCACCCTTTAGGCTTTTTAATTTTATCTGCATATAAACTTTTTATTTTCCTTATTATCAAATTAGAATTTTTTAGCTGCCCACCCAGGTGTTATTTAAATTTGAAGCTGTATTAACCGCACGATGAGAAAATTTTTAAATATATTATTATCAAAAATTTTCATTAAAATAATAAACAAAAAATCTATTCACCGTGCGTTAAATAAATTTTATGATATAACAGTGCTTATCCATTTAGAAAGCTCATCAGGTGTAACAGCTGCAACTTTAGCACCTATTTTTGCAAGTTGCTTTGCAGCCTCTTTATCATAGCTGGCATCTGCATTATAGTCCAAAGCAGGAAGCACAAAAAGTTTAGACCTTGCCTCTATTATATCCCTTGCACTTTTATACATATGCCTGTAATCATTACTATCATATAAATCGCTTATAAGAAGAACTATAGTTTTATCAGGTATGGTTGTAATCTTTTTAGCATATTCCAAAGCCATAACAATATCAGTACCCCCTCCAAGCTGCACTTTGAATAATACATCTATTGGGTCTTTTACACTGTCGCTTAAATCAACTATGGAAGTGTCGAATATTACAAGTTTAATTGATAGATATGGAAGGTTTGAAAATATAGATGCCATTATTGCAGAATATATAACAGAGTCAAGCATAGAACCGCTTTCATCTATAAGTATTATTATATGCCAAGGATTATACTTTTTTATGTTTTGATTGAAATATAATTTATCTACGAAAATAGTTTTATCTTCTATGTTATAGTTTTTTAAATTATTTCTTATTGTTTTTTTTACATCAAGATTTTTAAATATTTTATTTTGAGTGGCGGAGTTTGGAAGTTTTTTTCCATAAAAAACTTTTTTTATATCGCTTTCCATTTTCTTTTTTATATCATCAACAACTTTTCTTACTATATCATAAGCAAGTTTTTTAACGTTGCCGTTCATCATATCTTTGAATGTGAGAATATTTTTTAAAAGCTCCATATTAGGCTCCATTTCTTTTAAAATATTCTCATCAGTAATCATCTCGGTAAGATTATATTTTTCTAATGCATGAGTTTGCATAATTTCAACTGTTTTTTTGGGAAATAACTTTTTTACCTTAGCAACCCAAGTAGGAACAGTTAAAGCACTTTTATCCTTTCCGCCTCTTTGTTTATTTTCATTTTCAAAATCAGCGTATCCGGCCTCTCTGCTGTATTCTCTGTCATACAAAAAACCTAATGCATTGTCCATATCAGAGTATTCTCTGTCAAGTTCTATATTATCTTCAGCGAAACTTCCAAGTATTAAACGCCATCTTGTAGCATTTTTATAATCTATATTATCTTTATCCATGCTCTAATAATAAAATAAATAAATAAAAAATCAAATGTTTTTATAATTAAAAATACTGCTCTAATTTCCCGCCCTCTATCCTTTCTGCTTTATTTTGAAGTTTTAGTATTTATTTTTTTTATTAATTTAATAAGAAATTATAGCACCCGCCCAATCTTTTTTTAGTTTTTTAATCTTTACATATTTTATATTGTTTTGTTTTTATAAAGTTAGAGAGAAAATATTTTAAAAATAAAATAATATGCTGAAAAAATTTACAATTTCAAATTACAGATCTTTTTATGATGAGGCTGTCTTGGATTTAACCATTGATATTGACAAAGAAAATGAATGCCGATTTCTAAAAAAAATAAATGATGAATATATATCAAAATTATGCCTTTTATACGGATATAATGGTTCGGGTAAAAGTAATTTAATAAATGCTTTAAAATATATGCTTTATTCTAATAACGGCTATATAATTTCAAGTGATGACAGCATCAAAAAACTTTTAGACCCTAATATGATTCATGGCAAAAATAATAAAAGCAGATTCTGTTTAGAATTTTACTCTAATGATGAATGTATATTATATTTGTATGAATTAGTATTGGATAATGAAAATAAAAGAATATATTCAGAAAAATTGATTAAAAATAATGATATTATAGTATTTGAAAGAGAATTGAATAATATCAAAGACGGCATATTTAATTATAATAAATATATTCCAGATACAAATACATTTTTAAGTTTTATAAATGATGAAAAAATAGATGAATACAGAGAAGAAGTAAATTATTATCTTTCATTATTTAAAAATTTATGTTTCTTATTTCCATTTACAAATGAGGCTGACTTTTCTTCTTATGCTATAGTAGAAGCTTTCGATTATTTCAATAAATATAATATTTGGTATATATATAAAAAACTATTATCTTTTATTGATATAGATGATTTGAATATAGAAGAAGGCATGTCTAAAAATGAATTTTCTTTCATTATAGATAATAAAAGGCTTGTGTCAAAACATGATAGTTATAAAAATGATTTTGATGAAATAGAATCAGAAGGAAGTAAAATTTATGCTATTAACTTGATTTACATATTAGTTTCTCTTATTAACGGTACATTATCCATAGTTGATGAGTTTAATGGAATACAGTCAGAATTATTGGAATTTGTTGTAAATTTATTCGGCAGCAGTTTTTTTAATAAGATTCATACAATAGAAACAGATACTTCTCAGCTTATACTTTCTACGCATGATTCATCGCTTATGAGTATTGAAGGAACTATGCTTTATAATTATTTCATAGCAGATAAAGAAAATAATATAAGCAGTATTTACAGAACAGATTATTTAAGCAAAAAAAATAATAATTTCAATATTGATAATTTAGAAATAGAGTACAGAAAAAACAGATTAGGACTTACAAAGAACAAAATAAATATATTTAACTAATTAATATTTATATATATATAATGAACCTCTATTATCATAAAGAGCTTCAGCTGAATTAATTTTGAATGCAGTATTACAGTCCTCTATAGATTTATCAAAATATTTTTTATCTCCTGAGTTTTTATATTTAGTAAAGTATAAAGCACTTCTATTATTGAGAGCATATATATTATTGTAATCTATTTTTATAAGTTCATTAAAATCATTTATAGACCTTGTGAATATATTTTCATCGCCGCCTATTTTATACTTCACTGAATATAATGTTGCTCTGTTATTAAGAAGCTCTACATCCAAATGATTAGCAGATAAAGCATCATTAAATATAATCAAAGCAGTTTCATAATCTTCTTCTGATTTCTTTAATTCATATCTTACAGAATATAATATTGCTTTGTTGTTTGATACACTTTCATTATTTGTGTATAATGATAAAGCATATTGAAAATATTCATTTGCTTTTTTGAAATATTCATCTTTATTTTCTCTGCCGTACATTTTTGTATATAATATACCAGCACCATTTAAAGCTAAATGATTTCTATCATCTAATTGAAACATCTTCTCTATTATTTCTAATGCCTGATCATCTCTGGAGCTTTTCATTTCTTTTACTAACTTTTTATACATTTCCTCTATCTCAAGTCTTATTGCCTCACTTGAAAATGAATCAATCATACTTCCTATAGGATTAGAAGGTTTTTGAATATCCTCCTTAACATTATCATTTACATTATTAATAGGCGGACTGACATAAGATGTATTATTTATATTGTTATTAGTAAAATTAATTACAAGAGTTAATATAAACATAAGAACAGCTATGAATAATAAGGCATATGTAGTTGTTCTTACATTATTTTTCATTGTATAGTCTACAGAAAATTTAAGGGAATTAAAATGCGGTGTGATACCTAATCTTACCTGTTCTTTAACCAAATTAGTAAACTCATTTGCTATGGCATAATTATTCAAGTCTTCTTTAAAGTAAAGAGTCATCATATCCATATATTTACTTTCCATTCTTAAAGAAAGTGAGTTAGTAAAGTTTTCGAGTTCTCTTCTAATTCTATTTTCTGTACCTACACTATATATATTATATGTAATAGAGAATACTAAAAGCATTATTGGGAATAGTATCAATATAATTAAATTGAGTTTTCTTACAGTTTTTTCCTTCATTTCTCGTAAAAAACCTTTTTACTATTACATATATTTTAACATATTTATTTAAATAATCAATTTATATTCGCGTCTGAGAGGAATCGAACCCCCAACCGGCGGAACCGAAATCCGCTGCTCTATCCAATTGAGCCACAGACGCTCTTGATATTATTTATTGCTAGAATTATCGGCAATTATGAACTATATTTTACATAAATAAATACAAATTAAATCGTGCAGTATCAATAGTATTTGCTTAAAAATTAAATTTTATTTTTGGAAGCTCTTCCTTCTCGATTCCAGGACCGAATCTAAGTCCCAATTGAAGCGATATATCTAAACTGTCTAATCTTTCTTCATTAGAGTCCCTTGAAGTAAAGCCGAAATCATATCCCACATAAGTTCCAACACCGATTGCTATCTTTTCTGTAATAGCAAAATAATAATCAAAACTTAATTTTAGGTATGGAATAACAACTCTTCTATACTTATTTGCTATATCTTTGGTATCCATTCCTTCTTCACCGCTTTCTATATAATATTCATTTTTATTATCTAGTGCTACACCTTTATATGAATATATTGCATATAAAGGAATTTTAAGTCCGAATCCAAGTCCTATAGCAAAATTATCTATATTGAATTTCGGTATAAGTCCGATTTGAATACTATGAGTATTGATGCTTTCGTTTAAGCTTACTCTTATAGAACTTCCATCCATTCTGACTTGCTGAAAATATGAATAACCATAAGTATCATAGCTATATCCTAATTCTAATAATGGCGTAAAACCTAATTTTCCGAAATCAAACATATATCCTAATTTAGTATTAACGTCTGCATTTACATCTAGTTTATTAAGCGTTTCTCCTACATGAACTCCAATTGGTATACCTATAGATAATCCGACAGGCACATTAAGTATAGCTACAAAGCCGCTTTCAGCAAATGTTCTTATATTAAATGATAATATAAAAATAATAATTAATAAAATCTTTTTCATTATAATCATCTCCTACACATACACACTATAGTATATTAATATATAAAAAAATATCAAGTTATATTAAGATTAATTATAACATAGGTGCGAATCTTAATCCTAATTGAATTCCCATCTCCAATCCGTCTAGTTTAAAATCTGTATTTTTAGTCTTCAAACCAAAGTCATAATTGAAATAGGCTCCTATATTTAAAGCTATATCATCAATAAAGAAAATTGAATAATCTAATGTAAGTTTAATATAAGGTATTATAGGTGTTTCATAATTGTCTTTTATGCCTGTAAAATTTAGATTTTCTATGAATTGATTTTTGATATAATAATTGTTTGGTATACTAAAATATAAATTTTCTCTTGCCGCAATTGCATATAAAGGCACTTTAATTCCAAAACCTAAACCTAAAGAAAAATTTCCTTTATTAAATTTAGGCAGTAATCCTATTTTTATACTATGGGTTCTTATATTTTTAGTTATATTATCATCAAGCTGTTTTCCTGATTCATCTTTTATATGAATTATTGTAGTATAAGAATTGTAACTATATCCTATTTCAGCTAAAGTACTTATTCCTATATCCTCATATATATCAAATAAATATCCAAGTTTAACGTCTATTCCAGCACTTGCATTTACCTTACCATTTATTTCTTGTATCTTAATAACATTATTATTGCCTAAATTAAAATCAGGGGTACCAAAACACATAGTAATAGAAGCACCTATAGGCACATCAATTATAGCTTCAAATCCGCTTTCAGCAAAAACGTAAATATTTGAAAGTATTAAAATGGAAATTATCAATACAAAATTATTTATTTTTTTCATAGAATCAAAATCCTAAAATACATTATCAGTTTTTATAAGATACTGTTATATTTAAGCCCTATCTGAGCAGTTATATCTAAACCATCTAATCTTACATTCTGAGATATTTCTTTTGTAGGCAGTCCGAAATCATACCCTAAATATGCCCCTATAGTAACAGCTAATTCTTCTGTAAAAAATAGATTGTAATCAAAACTGAGTTTTATATATGGTATTATACTGACGCCGTAAGCATTTTCTATATCTTTTCTATTTAGTTTATTTTTTATATTTTCTTCTACCTTATTGCTGCCGTAACTAGAATCTATTCTTTTATATTCATATTCGGCAGCTAGCGGAATTTTTAGTCCGAATCCAAGACCTATTGCAACATTTCCTATATTAATTTGAGGTATAACTCCCATTTGAAGACTATGTGTTATTAAAATCATATTTAAAGACTGTCTTATAAGATTTCCGGCAAATTTAGTTTCGGAAAAGGTAGCTGCTCCATAAGTATCATAACTATATCCAAATTCAAACAAAGGAGTAATTCCGATCTCCCCTAAATCAAACATATATCCTAATTTAGCATTAATTCCAGTGTTTACTCCTATTTTAGTAAGAGGTTCTCCTAAAATTAATCCATCAGCAATGCATACTGATAATCCTACAGGTACATTAAGTATGGCAACAAAACTATTTATAGCAAATGATTTTATATTAACCAGCAGTATAAAGGCAATAATCAATGGAATATTTTTCATTATAATTATCTCCTAAAAGATACATTTTATAGTATATTAAAATATAAATAAAATATCAAGTTGCATTAGTTATCATAATCTAGGGGCAAATCTCAAACCCAGCTGAAAACCTATATCAAAACTATCTACTCTATATGTTTCATTTAAGTCCGCCGCTTTATACGATAGTCCTATATCATATAGAAAATATGCACCTACATTGAAAGCTAATTTACTTGTAAAAAAGAAAGAATAATCAAATGTAAATTTAAAATAACCTATAACATATGATAAATAGTCTGATTTTGTATAATTTTTTTTAATATTATCCTCTGATTTTATTGAATTTCCAAATATGTTTATAGTCTTTATAGTTTTAATTTCACTTATTCCGGAAATTGGTATTTTCACTCCTCCGCCTATGCCTAGAGAAAAAGCACCGAAATTAAGTTTTGGAATAATCCCGATTTGCAAACTATGCAGATACAAACTATTTTCTATATTATATTCCTCGCTTCCTCCAAATGCTGAAACACTATGATATAATGAATATTTAAAACTGTCATAACTATATCCTATATCAGCTAAAATACTTAATCCGAATTTTCCAAAAGAAATTATATAGCCTGCTTGAGCTTGTATTCCCGAATCAAATCCTGCTTTAGTATTTATTTTTGGGGAACTTCCTATCGATTCAAGTTCTCCATTGAATATTCCTAAAGATACTCCTAAAGGTACATTTAATATTGATTCAAAACCGCTTTCTGCAAATAATTTTATATTAAATGATAGTATAAAAATTAATAATATATTTATTATCTTTTTCATTATAGTCTAGAATCCTGTTTCTTTAAAATATTTTAATAAATATATTATTTAATATCAAGCTTAATTTTAATAAAAAAACCTGCATATTGATTATATGCAGGTTTTTATTGTATATATATTTTTTATTTATTAATATCCAGGTCTAGGTCCGAATTTGAATCCCAATTGAATTCCTATATCAAAACTATCTACTCTAGCATCTTCAGTTTTAGATTGAAGACCTATATCATATCCTATATAAGCACCTAAACCAATAGCAAGAAAATCATTTATATAGAAATACTGATCAATTGTAAGTTTTACATAACCAATAATAGGCGGATCATATTCAGAAGATTTAAAATCGTATGTATATGATGAATCATCAAAACCATATGTTCCGGCAAATGGTATTTTCACTCCTCCGCCTATACCTAAAGCCCAAGTTCCGAAATTGAATTTAGGAATAGCACCTATTTGAAAACTATGTAAATACATTCCGCGGCTGCTGCCTGAAAGAGAAAATCTATAGCTATCGTAACTATATCCTAAATCTCCTAAAAGACTTATTGCAAATCCTCCAAAATCAAGCATATAACCTACTTGAGCTTGTACTCCTGAATCAAATCCTATTGATGTACCAACACTTCCGCTTACTGTAGTTGATGGATATGTTGGGATAGTAGTAGTTGTGATTGTACCTTGAAAAATACCGAAAGATGCACCTAAAGGCACATTAAGCATAAGTTCAAAGCCGCTTCCTGCAAATACTTTTATATTAGAAACTAATATAAAAAGAAATACTAATGATAGTTTTTTTATTTTGTTCATTATTTTCTGGTCTCCTTAAAATATTCTATTATATAATATTAATAAACTACTTTATTTCTTATAAAAAATCAATGAGAATAATAAATATTTTTTACTTATTAATACAAATTATTTATATATACATTATACGTATAAATACAAATAATCAATTTTAAGTGTTCAATATTATTTGCTGATGTTATAAAGGGTTGCTGCTAAATGCTTCAAACTAGATTTTTTATATTAAATAAAACTGTCAGACATTTTAGGGACTTATTTATAACTAAAAAATTATAGTATTAATTATTGAAAGTTAATATAGAAAGAAAAATGGGCGAAAGACGGGACTTGAACCCGCGGCATCCAGATCCACAATCTGGCGCTCTAACCAACTGAGCTACATTCGCCATTTAAACATTAAAAAGAGTTATTATTTTTTATCATACAATAAAAGCCGATGACAGCGGCTTATATACGCGCCAGACAGGAATCGAACCTGTAACCTACTGCTTAGAAGGCAGTTGCTCTATCCAATTGAGCTACTAGCGCATTCGGGATGGTGAGACTCGAACTCATAACCCCCTGCTCCCAAAGCAGGTACGCTAACCAATTACGCTACATCCCGTAAATATTATGTTTAGCTATTATATAATATTATTTTTTTTTGTCAATATATTTTATTCATTTTTATTATTTTTATGCAATTTTATTATTGTTATTCATTATAGATTTTTGCTTCTTTTTTTATATACTACTTATATATAATAGGGGAGTGTTTTATGAGAGATAAAGATTATTTAGAATTATTATCTAAGGAATATCCTACTATAGATGATGCTTCTGTAGAAATCATAAATTTAAAAGCCATATCCGAGCTTCCAAAGGGAACTGAGTATTTTCTAAGCGATATACATGGGGAATCTGACGGATTTGAATATTTGCTTGGTACTTCTTCTGGAGTGATAAGAGAAAAGATAGAATTACTTTTTAAAAACACTTTGCCTGAACATGATAGAGTTGAACTTCAAATATTGATAGTTGACACTAAAAACTTAATAAATAAAAAGTATAATGAGGCGGATTTTGCTGATTGGTGCCGAATAACAATATACAGACTTATTAGAATATGCAAACTTGTAACAAGTAAATACACTAGATCTAAAATAAGAAAGAAAATGCCTGTTAATTTTGCATATATATTAGATGAACTTTTACAGACTGATTCGGAAGAAAATAAAGAAAATTATTATTTTTCAATAATCAATTCTATTATAGAAATATCTGCTGCTGATAAATTTATTATAGCTTTATGTCAGCTCATACGGCAATGCAGTGTTGATAGGCTTCATATAATAGGGGATATTTATGACAGAGGACCGCATCCTGATAAAGTTATGGAAAGCATAATGAGTTTTAATGAAGTTGATATTGCTTGGGGCAATCATGATATACATTGGCTTGGTGCAGCTAAAGGAAGTTTAATATGTGCTGCTAATGCTGTTAGGTTGGCTGTGAGATATAATAATTTCGATTTGCTGGAATACAGCTATGGAATTAATTTAAGATCTTTATCTGCTTTTGCTAATGATATTTATAAAGATGATCCATGCGAGGTTTTCAAGCCTAATGCTTTAGATAAAAATATATATGATGAAGTAGATAAAGATTTAGCTGCCAAAATGCATAAGGCTATATCTATAATACAATTTAAATTAGAATGTCAGCTTATAAAGAGACACCCTAATTATGGTATGGAAAACAGGATACTTCTTGACAAGATAGATTATGATAATGGTACTATTACATTAAATAATAAAACTTATGAGCTTAAGGATAAAAATTTCCCTACTATAGATAAAAATAATCCTTTTGAACTTACAGAAGGGGAAAATACATTAATACAAACTTTGGCATTTTCTTTTATGAACAGTCCTACACTTCAGAAACATGTAAATTATATATATGCTAAAGGCGGAATATATAAGATATTTAACAGCAATCTTTTATATCATGGATGCATACCTACTAAGGAAGATGGTTCTTTTGATGAGGTTTATATAGACGGAAAGTATTTATCAGGAAAGAGGTATTTAGAGCAGGCCGAAGACAAAGTACGAAAAGCATTCTATGCAGAAGCTGGAAGCGAGGAGCAGTTAAACGCTTTAGATTATTGCTGGTATTTATGGGCTGGTCCTAAGTCGCCTTTATTTGGTAAAAACAAAATGACTACTTTTGAAAGGTATTTTATAGAAGATAAAGAAACTCATAAAGAAACATACAATCCTTACTATTACCACATAGATAATAAAGAATACTGCAGCAATATATTAAAAGAGTTTAATCTTGATATTAATAAATCACATATAGTTAATGGACATGTACCTGTTAAAAGTCATAAAGGTGAAAGTCCTATAAAAGGCGGTGGGCTTCTTTTAGTTATAGACGGAGGGCTTTCAAAGGCTTATCATAAAAGCACTGGTATAGGCGGTTATACTTTGATATCAAATTCAAACATGATGGTGATAGCTGAGCATAGACCTTTCAGCGAGGTTGTTGAATCTGGTTTTAAACTAAGTCCTAAATCAATTATAGTAGAGCGGTTTATAAGAAGAATCACTGTAGGGGAAACCGACACAGGAAAAAAATTATCTAAGCGTATAGATGATTTATTAGAACTTTTAGAGGCATACAGAAGCGGTATTGTTAAAGAGAAAGTGGATTAATTTTATTTGTTGCTAAACGCACGGTATGCAGATTTATTAGTATAATAAAGTTATATTTTTATAATTAAACCCATATTTAATAATTTCATCAAACGTGCGGTATGGGCATTATAAATTTAAACAACACTTGGGCGGGTGCTATAGTAACTATTTAAATTAAAAAACAAAGAAATATTATAATGGCAAAAAATGCAGTAAGGAATAAAGGGCGGGCAGATGAAAATAAACTTTAAAATTATAATCTATTTAACGCATGTTTAACTGATTCATAAATATGATTAAAACAGTATTTAGAATTATTTTATATTAAAAATTTATTAAGTGTGCGGCAAGTTTATAATTCAATATTATAGTAAAAAAGAATTGATAAATTATATTTTGGCATTATAATCATAAACATAAGTTTATAATGAGGTATTAAAATATGACTGAGTTAGAAAAAATGATTGCAGGATTGGAATACTGCAGTGCTGATAAATATTTAGAAGATTTAAGAAGCAAGTCTAAAGATTTATGTTTAGAATATAACTTGCTTAAGTCAAATCAAGAAACTGAAAAAGTGAATATTATAAAGAAGTTATTT
>CASGDY010000002.1 GCA_949300355.1 uncultured Brachyspira sp. | reverse complement strand
TATAGTTCTTCCTACAACATTATTTAGACTTATATTAACAATATCTTTAAATGGCATTTTAGAGTCAGCATTTTCTCTTATTCTATCAAATACTACTATTATGTCATTGATAGTGTATCCTATCAAAGTAAGTATTGATGAAAGAACTAATACAGAAAACTCTTTATTTAAGAAAAGAAGTATACCGAATACTATAACAACATTATGTATAAGAGTAATTATTGCAGGAAAAGCATATCTGTAATTGAATCTTATAGTAATGTATATCATGATGATAATCCAAGATACAATTATCAAAATGAACGCCAATTTTAAGTTGTCAGCAGATACTACACCGCTTATGATGTTGCTTCCTATCAGTTTAACTTTTTCCTGAGTATATTTATCATAAAGAACCTGCATAGCTCTGTCGGATTCTTCATTAGAACCTCTGAATCTTAAAAGGAAAGCATTTACATTGTCAGCACCTTCTAGTTCCTGTATATTAACAGTTTCTGTTCCGAAATTATTATATAAAGCTCTTATCTCAGCAATATTAATTACTTCAGGATTATCTATCTGTACTTTTAATTCAACACCGCCTGCAAAGTCAATACCCATATTAAAGCTGTTTGTAGTAAGTTTGTTTATAAATAATGCTATAGAAGCTATAAACAATATAGATGATACTACAGCAGCTATAGGCATAATTTTAACAAACGGTATCTTATTTTTTGTCAAATCATTATTTTCTTTTTTTATTTCTTCACTCATTTACGAAATCCTATTTATTTTTAAGCAGTTATATTAAATAAAGAAGAATCCTGCTTTCTTTACTATTTTAGTTCTTATAATCTCTTCATAGATATATCTTGTAATAAATACAGCTGTGAATAGATTTATCAAAATACCGAAGAACAAAGTAATAGCAAAACCTTGTACAGGACCGCTTCCGAATATCCAAAGTATTAAAGCTACAATTATAGTAGTAATGTTAGAGTCAAATATTGTGGCAAATGCCATGTCATAACCAGAAATAATAGCATCAGCAACACTAGATTTTACTTTTAACTCATCTTTTATACGCTCAAATATAATAACATTGGCATCAACAGCCATACCTATAGTAAGAATAAGTCCGGCTATACCAGGCAATGTTAAAGTAAATCTTAAAGGTGATAATACTGCTATAATAAGAATAACGTTTACAAGCATAGCGATAGTGGCTAATACGCCTGAAAGTCTGTAAACTGCTATCATAAATACAGCAACCAAAATAGCAGCCATAAATAATGCTGTAGCTCCGGCTTTTACTGAGTCTGCACCTATAGACTGTCCTACTACTTCTTCTTCTACAATGCTTACATTAAGAGGTAAAGCACCTTCTTTTAATATTCTAGCTAAATCTTGAGCTTCTTCTAAAGTGAATCTTCCTGTTATTACACCTCTTCCGCCTCTTATTTCATCATTAATATTAGGAGCACTTATAACTTTGTCATCTAATACTATAGCAAGCATTCTGTTTTTATTTTGTGCAGTAACCTCAGCAAATTGAGTAGATCCTTCTGCATTAAGTTCAAACTCTACAGTAACCTCACCGAATTGACCGCCGCCTACCTGAGCATTTATTAAAGCACTTCCCTCTAATGAAGGTTCTTTATTAACGATAACAGGAGCACCTCTTACTCTTCTTCCGAAATCATCTTTTTCACTGTAGAAGTAAAGCTGTTTTCCATATTCAGGAACTTTAGCTGTATTAGTGAATACACCCATAAGCATATCATTAGTAGTTAAAGTAGCTGTAGCTTGTTCATCAACCAAATTGAAAGTTAAAGCTCCCTGACTTAATACAACACTTTTGATTCTGTCTGGATCTCTTGCCCCAGGAAGTTCAACAACTACTCTGTCTTCACCTTGCTTTCTTATACCTACTTCACTTACTCCGAATTGGTCTATTCTTCCTCTAAGTCTTGATATAAGTCTTTCCATAGCATCATTTTTCTCTTCAGCTGTAAGAGATGATACTGTTCTGTCTAGTCTGTTTGCATACTCCTCAAAATCAGCCTGAAGAACTATTCTTATACCGCCTTGTAAGTCCAACCCCATATTTACAGATTCGCTTCTTAAACGTTTAAGGGATTGAACATTATCTATTTGTTCTTTAGTATATCCTTTAGCTATCATTTCATCTAAAGACATATTACTTTCTTCTTTCTTCTCATCAGATGTGAAAAAATACCATCTTACTGTAGGAGTAATAAACCAAGCCATTACACCAAGTCCTATAATGATGAATGCTAGTCTTAAATTATGACTCATATTATACTATCCTATTATTATATTTTTTAATTATTCTTTTTTATCTTCTGCCTGAGCTTTTTCCAAATCTTCTTTTATTTGATTTTTATCTTCTATAGCTTTTTTATCCTCTTTTTTCTTTTCGTCTTTTTTAGGAGGGTTTAGCATTTCTTCTGTAACTACAGCTGATATAGAAGATTTCACTATTTCCATTTTAGTATTTTCACCAACTTTAACTATTGCAATTCTTCCGCCTTCTTTATCAGAAACATATTCAGCTATTATTCCGCCTGCTACTATTACTTTATCCCCTTTCTTTAATTCAGCTATACTTTGAGCTAATTTTTTTTGCTGTTGTTTTTGGGGTCTTATTAACAAAAAATAGAATATAGCAAAGATTACAACCATCATACCTATAGATACTAATGGGCTTCCTCCTGCCTGAGCTTGAGCTCCTTGTGCATATAATGTAGCTGTGAACATTCTTTAATTACCTCTTGATTTTTAAAAATTTTTTTTGATATTATATCATATTATCAATAATTTATACTTATGTCAATATTTTTTCTAATTATTTACTATATTAAAGTAATATGTTTTAATTTTAATAGTTTGCAAAATGAAAAAAAAATCTAAAATAGAGCTTGATTTTTTTTTATTATATGTTAATATTCTAGGCAACTACCAGCTCGGGTGATGGAATTGGTAGACATAGCAGATTTAAAATCTGCTGGTCCTTGTGACCGTGCCGGTTCGATTCCGGCTCCGAGCAAATAACAATCAATTTATGAAACGGAGTAAATAGAGTTTGTAGTGTAATACCTATAAACTTTTTTGTATATTGAATATGGTAAATAATCATGATAAACTTTCTAAACAAAATATTATTATTCTAGTAATAGGACTTGCAATATTTGCTATTAGTTTCCTATTTATAGTAATGGTAGGACAGCACCCTGAAGGTTTTATGGGATTTTTAGCTCCTTTTACTATGCTTGTTGGTATTATAACTATAGTAGCCGGCTTCCTATATAAATCTAATTCTTAATATAATTATTTAATTTTCATTTCCAAACAATTTTTTGTAAATATCATTCTGTTCCTCTAAATGCACTACAAATCCAACAGCAATCTTATTTTCTGTGGCTTCTATTATTTTTCTAGCTCCTTCTTCTCTGAATCCTCCGCATAACTCTATACAGTCAATGCCTTCTGATTGTAATTCTTTAGCTATTTTACATGCTTCTTCTATATTTGAAACTCCTATAATTTGTGAAACTCCATTATGTATAGATGCTTTATCTTTTTTACTGTCGAAAATTTTATCCATTATTAAATAAGCGAATTTCATTTTATGCTCCAAAAAAGTATTTGCTTTATTATAATATAATCGCAAAAAATATAAATAGTGTTGGGTGTCATGCAGAGTTATAAATTTAAAAATTTCTAGTATATAGTGAAAATTTTTAAGTTTGTCATTTTTTTATTCAACTTTTTCCCGCCGAAAAAAGAACCAAAAAATGCAAGTATAAAATTAGTGTTAAATCATACTATAATACTATTACATATAAGATAGATAATTAATTTAAGCCTAAATGTAGACTTTCTCTGAAGGCAGGCTTCGCCTGTGGCAATACCATACCTAAAGGTACTTTTTTCAGTCGCAGGCACTTCCTTTGGTCGCAAAAGAAGTGTGGTGTTGCATAAGCACGCAGAGTTGCAGATATTTAAAATTTTAAAAAATTATTTTTTACAAAATATATTTTCAGCTATCATAAAAAAATTTTTTAGTTTAAACTGAAAAATTTCATCAAATCAGCAAGTTTTTCAGTTTCTTTTTCCATATCAATAACTATATCAGCATTAGTTTTTACTAAATTGCTATTTTGTTCAGCACTAATATCAACACTATTAACAGCACTTTGAACCTCTCTTGCAGAAGCATCTTGCTGAGTAGAAGATTCAACCATTTGACTTACTATATGGCTGCTTTCTCTAGCTTTATTTGTGATATCTTCCAAAGCGTCCATAGTTTCTTTTATTTTTTTATTTCCGTCTTGTATCTTTTCTATACTAGTATTAACTATGTTTGTAATATTTTTTACAGATTCCTGAGAAGTTTGTGCTAGATTTCTTACTTCAGAAGCTACAACAGCAAATCCTTTTCCTTGTTCTCCGGCACGTGCTGCTTCTACTGAGGCATTAAGAGCAAGTATATTTGTCTGCATAGCTATATCATCTATCATCTTTGTTATATTTGATATTTCAGATGTTGCTTTTGTAATATCTTCCATAATAACCATAGATTCTTTTGATAGATTATAACAATGTTCGCTTGAATTTGTAAGCACTTGTATTTTATCATTAGTCAGTGCTATATCATTAGTAGTTTTATCTATAACTTTTAATGTATTAATCATAGTTTCATTTATAAGTTTTAGATCATCTCTTTGTTTTTCTGTTCTGCTTGATAAATCCATTGTACCGGCACTTACATTCTTGCTTGCATTTTCCATAGTATTAGTGGTGTCTAGTATTTGTTTTATTATATTTGATAATTTATTTTGTGTGTTTTGAATAGAATTAAATATCATTCCTATTTCATCTTTTCTCTTGCTTAAAGAGTTATTTTCATCAGGAGTTAAATTACCGCTGCTTAGTTTTTCAGATATATGCATAACTTTCAATATAGGGTCTATTATACTTTTCTTTATCAAAATATTTATAATAATTAAAAATACTATAATAATGATTACAGCTAATATACAAGTTATAACAGCATTTTTTATATTTTCTTTGACTATAACAATTTCAGGTATATTTACGAGTAAGGCCAATGAATTATTATTATCTTTCAATGAATCTAATGGTATTAAAATATTAAATGTTTTCTGATCATCTATTTTGTTTATGAAAGAATATTTATTGTTATTATTTATATTATCAATTATTTCTTTTGAATGATCTTTATATATATCAGATATTTGTTTTCCGATATTTTGAGTATTAGTTGCTGCAAGTATAGTACCATTTTGATTAATTAAATATCCAACTATACCATTATTTGTAGATATATCAGAAACTATTGAAACTAAATTATCAGCGGAAAAATCAACACCTATCATTCCTAAAAAATTACCTGAATTATCCAATATAGGCTCAACCACACTAACAGTTAATACGGTTCCTGCCTCTGCATAAGTATCATCTTTTTCTACATCGCTTATATATAATTGTTTAGTGTTTTTTGGTATAGTGTAATAATTTGGGTTTTCATCAAATTCATCTTGATAAACTTTATCGTAAGTAACTACATTGTTATCATAAAAATATGAAGGTCCGTATCTGCCGTCAACTTCAGAACCATAATCTGTATCTATAAACTCATTATCTCTGCCGTCAAAAGCATTTTTTTCCCACATTTCATATATTGAAAATAAATTTTTATTATTTTTAAGCATATCTCCTAAGATTATTGCATGCGATTCTCTTGTAACAGTTCCATTTGCTATATCATTTCTTAATGATGATGATAATGTTCTTAATGTTGATATATAGGTGAGCATTTCTAATTCTATATCTTTGGCATAGGTTGTAATCATATATTCTGTTGAGGCATAGCCTTTTCTTTTAGAAGTAGAAATATTATGTGTTACCATATAAGCAATAACAGCTACAAACATTATTAATACAGATACTGTAAGAAGTACAAATATTTTCAATTGAAGTCCAAAAGATTTTTTATTTTGCATAGAATAATCCTATTTATATAAAAAATTAATTAATATTTAATAAACAATAGTTTTATATTTTGTAAAAAGAATATTTGATATTTTTATATTATTTTTACAATTTTATTTAAAAATCAATTTATTTGACTCTTTTTATTTTCACTTCAAAACGTTCTTCAACTATATTAATCAATTCAGGTAATTTTTGTTCTGCAATCATTCTTAATTTTTCTCTTTCTATATTTTGTGCAGGAGCTCCAAGCATAATAGAATGAGAAGCTATTTTTACATTTGACATTACTGCAGATCTTCCTCCAAATATTACTCTTTCTCCTACTGTAACATGATCTGCTATGGCAACTTGTCCTCCAAGTATGCAGTGATTTCCTATTTTTGAACTTCCGGCTATTCCTACTTGGGATACTATAATAGAATGCTCGCCTATGTCACAGTTATGTGCTATTTGGACTAAATTATCTATTTTTACTCCTTCTCTTATTATAGTAGAACCTAATGTAGCTCTGTCTATACAAACATTCGCTCCAAGCTCAACATCATTTTCTATTACAACATTTCCTCTTTGAGGTATTTTCATCTGCTTTCCATTAACTTCAAAGAATCCGAATCCGTCATTTCCTATAACAGTAGAAGAACCAATTATAACTCTGTCTTTTACTACACATCTGTCATGGATAGTAACATTTGCATAAATAGTGCAGTTTTCTCCAATAACTACATTATCTCCCAAAAATACATTAGCTTCTATAACAGTTCCTTTTCCAACTATTGTATTTTTTCCTATATGTACATTATCGCCTATATAAGCATTATCAGATATATTGGCATTTTCTTTTATTACTGCTGTAGATTCTATAGTTCCAAGCGGATATTTTTTATCTTCAAATAAAAAATAAAGTAATTTGATAAATGCTTCTTTAGGGTTATTATGTATCAATGCCGTTTTATTTTTAAAATCTTTTATTTCATCAGCAGCATCTTCTCTTAATATTAATGCATTTGCATTACTATTTAATGCAGCTTCAAGATATTTGTTATTATCTATGCATACTATTGAATTTTCTATAATGTCATTAATAGGGGAGAGTGTGCTTATTTCTTTATTTTCATCTCCTATTATTTTTTTTGCCTGTATAAAATTAGATATATCTTTTATTTTCATAATAAATTTCTCCGTTTATTTTATATACAAAAAACTAAAATGCATTAAAAACTATCAATGCATTTTAGTTATTATAAAAAATTGTTTTTAAATTATTGTTTTTGAAGTGAAGCTTTAACATTTGCTATGACAGCTTCTGTTATATCGAAATTTCTATCAGCATAAAGAATTGAATGTTCTGTTCTTTCTAGTATTAAAGTATATCCTTCTTTTTTTACTATAGCCATAAGAGAGCTTGCAACCTGTCTTTTTACTTCTCCTCTCAAAGAATAGTCTCTATTTTGAGCTATAGAAGTATCTTCCATATTTGTCTGCATAGCATCTCTTGTTTTATATTCTTCTAATTTTAATTTTAATTTTTCAACAAATTCATCATCGCTAGTGAGTTCTTTGATTACTCTTTCAAGATCAATATATCCAACCTTAGTAAGTCTGTAAGATTGAGTAAAAACTCTAGGACTAACAATAGATACAGCAAGCACTGCTATAAATAATAAACTCATAATATAATACTTTTTCATTTTTATCTCCTTTAGGATTTTATAAAAATTATTTTTATATATTTTTAATAGAATGGGTGATTCATAGTAAATGCAATTCCCCATCCTCTTCCAAGCCAAGCACCAAGAGGACTGAAAGTATCTCCCTCAAAGTCCTGAAGACCTTTACCAAATCCAACATCATTTTTATTATAAACAAATCTCTTAGCAACATAGAATCTTATATTGAATATAGGTATTGTAAGTCTGAATCCGAATCCTACAGAATATATATACTGAGAAGGATCGAATATATCTTCAATTTTCATAAATTGAGAAGGATATGTATGAGCATCTCCGTCCTGATTCCAACCAGTACTTCCAGGCATCCATAATTGTCCTGCATCAAGGAAAGTAACAAATCCTAAAGTTTTAGGAATGATAGGTATACGAAGTTCAGCAAAAAATCTCACTTTAGCTCTTCCGTAACTCCAAGAATCTGTAGAGTCGTTTTCACCTTTCATATCATAAGTAGAAAGTCCCCTGTTTTTCTTGAAGATAGTATATTTAGATGTATCCCATCCTCTAACATCTTCAAATGGGTTTAAGTAGTAAAGTACATCCGCATCATTTTTCAAAGGAAGTCCAGGAGTAGCAACTATTTGTCCTAATTCTCCATAGAATGCAAATGACAGCCAATCTGTGGCAGGAATAGCTAAAAATCCTGTAGCACTTAATCTCATAAGCTGTGTATGACCGAAATAGAAATCCACCATACCTCTTAAGAAACTTCCTCTAGTAGGGTTCAAATAATCATTTCTGCTGTCTCTAAGCAAAGAATATGAAACGATGAATGTTGTAAACCAATCACTTTCCCATCTTTCAAAAGAACCATCCTTTTTATTAACCCTATGAGTTAAATATTTTTTTACATCGCTAAGTACATAATTAGGGCCGTCGCCAGTAGCACCCTGATCATGCCATTGCTGATACTGCTGTACTATAGTATCAAATGTTATGAATGTAGAATAATAGTCAGCAAAATAATAACCAAGTCTTACTATACCTTCAAAACCATGTCTAGTATAATATGAATATTTAGGTATTCCAAATTGGTCTGTTCCTATTTCATATCCTGTATTTACACCTTCATTGAAGTATGATAAATCAACACCCAAATATATAGGCAGATTAAGTAAATAAGGTTCAGCAAAGTTTATTGCTATACGTTTCTGCTGCTGTCCGAATTCTCCGCTTAAACCTAATGTCAAACCTCTTCCCAAGAAGTTGTTTTCTCTAATAGAAGCGAATACTTTAAATCCTGAACCAGTAGAGAAACCTCCGCCTCCGGATATCATAGCAGTTCTTCCTTCTGTTACATTCAAATTTAATTCCATAAGTCCTTCAGCGGTACCTGGTTTTACCCCTAAATTGATATTATCAAAGTATTGAGTATTATATAATCTTTCCTGTACTCTTTGTATTTTTGTGGTGTTAAATACTTCTCCAGGTTTAATATCAACATATCTTTCTATAACAAAATCTTTGGTTTTAGTATTTCCTGATATAGTAATATTTTCTATATGTACTTTATCATTTTCTACTATATCGTACATTATATTTACTATTTTATTTTCTTCATTAACTGTGATTACAGGTATAACTTGTCTGAATATATAACCTCTTTCAGAGTATTTATTTTGTATACCCTGATAATCTGCCATATGATATGTATAATTATATAAAGCACCTTTTTTGGCTTTTATATCTTTCTGTATATTTTCAGAAGGTATGATAAAGTTTCCTTTAAATCCTATATCTCCAAAATAATATTTTTCTCCTTCCGTAATATATATATCTATTATTAAATCCTGTTCATTTTTTATTTCCGGATTTCTCCACTGATATGTAAACTTTACATTATCAACTCTGGCTTTATAATAACCTCTATCAGCGTAATATTTTACAACTTTTTCTTTATCTCCGTCAAATGTAAACTCATTAAATTTTCCAAGAGTCATAAATCCGTTTTCTTTTGTTGACATTTGTCTTTTAAGTTCATTATCAGTAAAATGAGTATTTCCATGGAATCTTATATGAGCAACTTTAACTTCATTACCTTCTACTATATTCATTTGTATTAAAACATCAGAAGTATCTTTATTTTCTATAACTTTAGGTTCAACATAAGCTTTCAAATATCCCTTATCCTGATAATTTGTTATAATGGCATTAACAGCATCATTCAATTTCTGAGGTATATAAGGATCTCCAGCTTTCATTATAGGTCTTACAGCATCATTAAGCGCCGTTCTGCTTAATCTTTTATTTCCTATATATTCTATATCTTTTATGATAAATCTTTCAGCTACTATAATATTTAAAACTACTCCATCATCTTCTCTGTTAGCATCTATTGCTACTCTGTCAAATAATTGAGTATCGAATAATTTTTTTATAGCTTCATTTATTTGAGTTCTTTGAAATTTATTACCTGCTTTTATAGGAAAATTATTTATTATCTGTTCCTTTGTAATTCTTACTTCACCTGTAACATCTATACGGTTTATTGTAAGACCTTCATATACAGCTATGTTTCTTGCTGTTCGTAAATTCTCAAAATCGCCTTCTGCAGATATCAGCAAAGCTGCAGTCAGTAAAAGAAATGAAAATAAAATAATACAATTTTTCTTAATAAAATTCACTAAAATCTCCACCGAGTAACAATATTAAAATCTTGTCCTTTTCCTCTTATATCGAAAGGATTTATTTTATACTCAAACACAAAATTTGCAAGTTTATAATTTTTTAATAATGATACTTCAAAACCAAATTGATGATCAAAATAGTAAGGATCGACATTTCTTCCATTTAAGCTAGGTCTTGTTGTGTCATTAACTCTATATGTAACATCGTATTTTAAATATAAATATTTAGAAACATATTTACCAATACCAACACTTGTATTATCCCATACAGAAGTAGCATTTATACTGCTGGAATTTGTAACAAATATTAAATTATTAACTACTGTAGGGTTTAAGTTTATATAATCTATTCCCAAAAATTGTCTGAACCATCTTTCAACAGGTCTTAATACAGTACTTCTTAATATTAAGTCGCTGTAATTCATAGTAAGCTGCTGTAATTGCTGATCATTATTTATTGAGCCTCTATTTGCTATGCTTTGAGCAAACATCTGATCTTCTCTGCTGCCGAAAGTTCCCTGCGGTATTCCTGCAAGCTGATTAACCTGATATTGTCCTAAAGCAGGTATAGTATAGAATTTTACCGGTCTTAATGCACTGTCCTCAGATGATAATAACTGAGAAAGTCTGGCATTCATTTCCATATATAAAGTAACGCTTTCCCCTGATAATTCATTTTCAAATGACTGAGAAGATGAATTTCCTGTTGAAGGATAATATTTTTTATATGTATAAGCAGTAGCATCTATTATAGGATCTAAGCTATTAGCTTTAGGAAAAGTTACAGAACCTCTTTCAAGCTGATATACATTTTGTAAATAGTATATGCTTCCTCTCTCTACATTGATAGTTCCTTCAAGTTCTATTCCGTCAAGAAGAGTATTATAAACTTTCATTTTAGAGCCTTCCTCTAAATACACATCTCCTACTAAAGAATGTGCTACTCTAACCTGACGCCAAGCCTCTATAGTAAAATCCCAATATATTTTGCTGAGTATTCCGTAAACTCTTTCTCTATATGTACTTCCGGAAGGCAGAAAAGATAACTGAACATCACTTTTCATAAGAGTGAGTATTCCGCCTATTCTAGGTGCTTCCATATTTCCATTTACTGTAAGGTCAACGTGGACAGGGCCTTTTACTTTTGCTATACCTAAATTTAAATTACCGTCTAAAAGTCCAAGCTGTTCATCTGATGACAGCAAATCAAATGCCATATAATTTATGTTATTTTTGAATAGTTCTGCCTCGCCTGTTACAGTTAAATTTTTCTTATTTCTGGAGGTAAATGTTAAGTTATTAACATTAAACATATGTCCGTCAAAGTTAAAGTCTACTATTGTATCATCAAATATATCATTGAAGTATGCTATTTTTACTTTTTTTCCATGTCCTAAAAATCTTCCGTCTATTGCTACATTATCAGCATCACCATGTATATGAGCATACAATGTATAAGGTTTGCCGTCTACTGTAAAGTTTGTAGGAGATGATGTTATCTCTGTGAATAAGATATTGAATATTTCAAAAACTTCAACATTTATTATATCCGATGTAACTAGTAAGTCTACCTGATCTCTTCTTGTATTTTTGATAACACCATTTATATTTAACATGTCATCATTATTATACATATAAACTAAATCAGTTTTTGTATTTCCGCCTTCTCCTACTATAGAACCTTTTATACCATGATTTTTAGTATTTGTAAGTAATATATCATTTTTATCTTTAATGATTGTAGTTCCGAATTCAGGAAGTTTTCTTTTATTTACAGTAATAGGGCCTGTTTGAAGTCTGTATTCTTCTTTACCATCAGGAAGTTTTCTCATATTGTAATTTATATTTCCTGAGAATGAACTCATAAAATTCATATTATTAACTTCTATGCTCATATTTTGAAGTTCTTTTGAAAAATAAGCATAAGGAATTTTTATCTGCTGTTTTTTTGCAAAGGGTTTTGCTGTAAGAGTTCCGAAATCTCCTGTTTTAGTTATTAATACATCTTTTATTTCAAGTTCATTTGCTCTATAATATCCATTTAAAGAAACATCAAACTGTATTCCAGGTATTTGAAAATCTTTTATATCAAATTTTTCAAGGTAAATTACAGGATTATTCATTAATCCTATTATAGTTGCATTTGCTGTTAATACTCCATAAGCCTGGCCGCTTACATCAAAAGGAAGCTGATTAACAGTTATTGTGCCGTATATGTTATTTTTATTTATAGATGTATCTACTGCAAATATTCCGTTATTTTCTAAATCTTTTAATAAAACAGCAAATTTTATTATGCCGTCTGTAGAGTTTAATATACCGTCCCCTGTTATTCTATTTTCTCCATAAGTTAAAATAATATTTGTAAACATTACACTTTGATTGGATAATTCAAATTGAGTATTTAAAGCAAATATTGGGGCAAGATTTTTATTAGCTTTTACATTTCCGTATATATATAAAGGCTGTTGTTGATGATTATTTATATCTACATCTACATTTATATCTATATCCTTTATTTTTAAAGTTTTAGGGGTTTTTATATTTAAATCTAATATTCCGTTTGTGGTTATTATTCCGCTTGCTATTATTTCTGATTTATCTGTAGAGGCATATACTATTTTACTTCCATTTGTAGATGTTGTACTGAATCCGCTTAATCCGTAATTTCCGGCAGGAGTGTTAATACCTCCGTTTATTTTTACATTAAAGTTCTTATCATACTCTATTTTAGCATTGGCATTTATTCCGCCGTCTTCAGAAAGTCTGTAATAAATATCATTAATATCTATAATATTATTGTAAATAGATGCTCCAACTCTTATTAAATATTCTTCTGTATATATTTTTTTAGAAGATGCTTTTAATACCTGTACATTGCCTTTTCCTCCTGTGTACATAGCATTGCTCATAGTATACTCTACATTTAAGGAAGATAAGTTATCTATTATATTCTGTCCTAATAATACTACAAATATATCCTGAGGTATTACACCTTTTGCAGAAGCTATTATAGGATTGCTGTTATCTAAAGAGTAACTAGCATATAAAGGCTGATAATATTCATTTGGCACCAATCTGATAGATATTTCTTTTTCAGGTTTTTTATATAAAAATTCAAATGTCATAGGATTAGGCATAGAATTAGCATAGCTTAATGATGCTATAGTAAATCTCGATTTTATTTCATCATTATCAGAGTTAATAACCGGCTTTAAATATGCTCTTGTTGATAAATAATTAGCTCCTGCCTTTATATTATTTACATTTAAAGAAAGTATGCTTGATATAGGATTATCTAAATCAACTATACCGCTTGCTATAATGCTTCCCTCTAAAAGACTAGCATAGGCATTTGAAAGTATTATTTTATTATTAGTGAGTTCTGCATCTACTGCTACATTAAATAATTTATCTCTTACATTTAAATCGAAATTTATATGTGATTTTTTTCTTTCTTTAAATGAGTAATATCCGTAAGAATTAATTTCAGCATTTCTAAATGTATTTATATAATTGCTTACACTGCTTATAGTTTTATTATCTAATTTTGCAAATTTACGAACAATAGGCGTGTCTAAAGCTATATTCATGAATTTGTATACGGTATCTTTTGTAAGTTTAATGTTTGTAATAGAAAATAATATATCTTCATCATCATAATTATAAGTAAAATTTATGAAATCATACTTATTCTTATTTTGTAATCCAATAAATATATCATAGAATGTGTTTGTAATAAATAAGTCATATTTAAATAAATCATTTCTATCATCTCTTCCAGATATTTCTGATTTAATATTAGATAAATTGGTTGAGCTTTCCAGATTAAAATTAACTATTGTGTTGTCAGGTAAATTTAAATCATATGAAAGAAAATATCCGTAGTCTCTGAAATTACCTTTTAAATCTGTAATGGATACTTCTGTAGTGTTATTGTTATCTACCATTTTAGCAGAAAAGTTTTTTATATTTATATTCTTTTCTTGAAATATAGTTGTAATATTATTGATGATATCCCTTGAATCAGTATAAGAATTTTTATTAGTATCATCACTTTTAAATATGGAAGTATCTAATAAATTAGGATAAAAATCAGCATTATTAATATTTACATCGCTTAAAAGATATAAAGGGTCCTTTTTTATAAATATTCTAAATATATTAAATCCTAAACTAGCTTTATCCATTTCAAAAAAAGCTTTAGGATTATTTTTAGAATATAGCTTTACATTATCTAATACTAATTCTAATTTATAGGATATGCTTATATCAGATATGTATATATTTATAGGACTTACTTTATTTATATACTCTATAACATTATCTAAATATTTTTGTTTATTAGATATTACCATAGAAATACTAAATAAAGCAGGTATCATAAAAGCCAACAAAGTTGTGGCCACATACATTCTAAATCTAGAATATCTATTTTTTTGTCTCAATTAAATTCCAATTTGTGAATATAGTTTTCATTATATAATATAACCTATTTATATAAAAATCGTTATATTTTAATTACTAATTATCGTAATTTCTGTTTTTATATATTAAAATACAGCATAACTTTATTATTTTGAAACTTTTATGCACATAAAAATAGGAATTGACAAATAATAAAAATAAAAGTATAATATTATAATTAAATAAAAGTTTATTATGCGGAGGTTTTTTAATGCTAAAAGAACTTATAAGAAACAAAATAGATATAGTTGATAGTATTGATAATTGGGAAGATGCTATAAAAAAAGGAGCTGAGCTTCTTATTGAGAATAAATGCATAGAACCTAGATATGTTGATAATATTATAAAAAATATTAAAGAAAGCGGACCTTATATTGTTCTTGGGGACGGAATGGCTATGTCTCATGCCAGACCTGAAGATGGAGTTATAAAAAACGGCATTACTCTTTTGAAAATTAAAAATGGAGTAGATTTTGACGAAAAAAATAAAATATTTTTACTATTTACTTTAGCTGCAGAAAATAATGATAATCATCAGGAATTAATGGAAGAAATTGCTGATTTATTGAATGAAAGCGAAAAAATCAAAAGAATAATGTACGATGATTTAACTGATTTAGAAATATATGATATTATTCTACAGTAATATCGTAATTTTCGTATATACTTTTCATTCTTTATAATCTCTTATTATAAATTAATAAATATTTTTTGTTAGGGTCTATTATTATATTATAAATTTATTCAAATATTTTAAAACATACAATATTTATAAATAATTATTTCTATATCGAATAGAATTCTAATAGATATTAAAACTCATAAGTTAGTATAATGCAATTGACAAAAACTAAAAAAATTATTATACTTATAACAATAGATAAAATTTGGAGTTTTTATGCTAAAAGAGTTTTTAAAAGGCAATATAAAAATTGTAGAAAGCGTTTCAAATTGGGAAGAAGCTTTGAAAATAGGATCAAAATCATTAGTTGATAATAAAAATATAGAAGAAAAATATGTTCAAGCTATAATAGATAATGTTTATAAATATGGACCTTATATAGTTCTTACAGATGGGGTGGCAATGCCTCATTCAAGACCTGAAGATGGTGTTTTAAAAAAGGGAATGAGTCTTTTAAAGATAAAAAATGGCATAGACTTTTATCAAACAGAGGGAAAAGTATATTTATTTTTCACATTAGCAGCAGAAAATGCAGATGGGCATCAGGATGCAATAGCTGAGCTTGCTGAATTTTTGGGTGATGATGAGAAATTGGAAAAAATGATAAAAGAAGATCTTACAGAAGATGAGATTTTATCGTTTTTGTAAATTAAAATAAAAAAGGAGAAAATATGAGCAAAATTGATTCAATTACTAGAGAGGGCTGGATATTAGACAGTTTTCCTGAATGGGGAACATGGCTTAATGAGGAAATAGAAGAAGAAGTTGTAGAACCAAATACATTTGCTATGTGGTGGCTTGGATGTGTTGGTATTTGGGTAAAAACACCAGGTGATGCTAATATATGTATAGATTTATGGTGTGGTAATGGAAAAAGAACAAAAAAGACAAAAAATATGGTAGCAGGACACCAAATGGCAAATATGGCCGGTGTAAGAAAATTGCAGCCTAATCTTAGGGCTTCTCCTTTTGTTATAGATCCTTTCGCAATAAAAAAAGTAGATGCTATATTATCTACTCATTATCATAATGATCATATAGATGTTAATGTAGCTGCTGCTGTTATGAAGAATATTAAAGAACCTATACCTTTTATAGGTCCTAAATATTCAGTAGAAAAATGGATTGAATGGGGCGTTCCTGCTGACAGATGTATAGTTGTTAAACCAGGTGATTCTGTAAAAATCAAAGATGTAGAAATAATAGCTACAGATTCTTTTGATAGAACTTGTTTAGTAACTACTCCTCCTGATGATTTAAGAAATACTGTTCCTGAAATGGATACAAAAGCAGTAAATTATGTTATAAAAACTCCTGGCGGAAACATATATCATAGCGGAGATTCTCACTATTCTATTTATTTTGCTAAACATGGTAAAGATTTTGATATTGATGTTGCTTTAGGTTCTTATGGTGAAAATCCTGTAGGTATTGCAGATAAAATGACTTCTATAGATGTTCTTAGAATGGCTGAAGCTTTAAGATGTAAAGTTGTTATACCTATACACTATGATGTATGGACTAACTTTATGGCTGATACAAGAGAAATAGAAGTTCTATACAAAATGAAAAAAGACAGACTTCAATATCAATTTAAGCCTTTTATATGGGAAGTAGGCGGTAAATATGTTTATCCTAGAGATAAAGATTTAGTTCAGTATCATCATCCTAGAGGTTTTGAAGATTGCTTTGAACATGAGCAAAATATTCCATTCCGTTCTATGTTATAATGGCATGCTAATAAGATTAAAGGATATAAATAAATGGAGATTTTATTAAAGATATGGACATATTTTGCCCAAAATATTCTCACGCAGCCTGCATATTTTATTGGTTTTATAGTATTAATAGGTTATATACTATTAAAAAAACCTTGGTATGAATGTTTAGCAGGCTTTTTGAAAGCTACTGTTGGATATCTTATACTTTCAGTAGGTTCCGGCGGACTTGTTAATAATTTCAGACCTATACTTGTAGGACTTAAAGATAAATTTAATTTGCAGGCAACAGTTATAGACCCTTATTATGGACAAAATGCTGTTCAGGCTGCAATGGAACATATAGGTAAATCTTTCTCTCAGGTAATGCTTCTGCTTCTTATAGCATTTATATTTAATATTCTTTTGGTTGCCTTTAGAAAAGTTACAAAAATACGTTCTATATTTACTACAGGAAACGTGCAAATACAGCAGGCTGCTACAGCTTTCTGGCTAATATTTTTCTGTTTTCCTGAATTAGGCGATACTCCTATGCTTATAATGATGAGTATACTTCTTGGTTTATATTGGGCTGTAGGTTCTAACTTAACAGTAGAAATTACTCAAGATTTAACAGAAGGCGGCGGTTTTTGTGTTGCTCACCAGCAGATATTTGCTTTAAAAATATTTTCTACTATAGCTGAAAAATTAAAAGGAAAAGGCGAAGGTAAAAAATTAGAAGATATTAAATTTCCTGGATTTTTATCAATATTCAATGAAAACATGGTATCTACTTCTATATTAATGTTAGTATTCTTTGGCATAATATTATTAACTTTAGGAAGAGATTATCTAATAGCTAATAATTTTATGAAAGAAGGTCAGAGTTTCTTCTTCTATACATTAACTACAGCATTGAATTTTGCTGTATATTTGGCTATACTTCAATTAGGAGTTAGAACATTTGTTACTGAATTAACTCAGTCTTTCCAAGGTATATCTACAAGACTTCTTCCTGGTGCTGTTCCTGGTATTGACTGTGCTGCTACTTTCGGTTTCGGTTCTCCAAATGCTGTTACTATAGGTTTATTATTCGGTGCTGCAGGACAATTCCTTGCAATCATTACATTGATACTTATGAAGAGTCCTGTTATAATAATAGCCGGATTTATTCCTGTATTCTTTGATAATGCTACTATAGCCGTATTTGCAAATAATAGAGGCGGTATTAAAGCTGCTATGATTCTTCCATTTATTTCCGGATTATGTCAGGTATTTGGTTCTGCTTTTATAGCCTATTGGGTAGGTCTTGCTGCTTATGGCGGTTATTTAGGTATGTGGGACTGGGCGGTATTATGGCCTGGATTTACAGTTATTATGAAATATTTAGGTTATGCTGGTGTAGGTGTAATAATATTAATATTAATAGCTATACCTCAGATACAATATATGAGAAATAAAGATACATATTTCTTAATCACTGATGATTATGAAGCATACAAAGAAAAAATAAAAGAAAAACAACAAAAAGCAAATGCTTAAATATTTTAATTTAAGGAGATTATTATTATGCTAAAAGTTTTAGTTGCTTGTGCTAATGGATCTGGTACTAGTCTAATGATGAAAATGACCGCTGAAAAAGCGCTTAAATCATTAGGTATTAATGGAGCAAATGTTCACCATTGTGCTTTATCTGAAGGTAAGAGTACAGCTGTTAATTATGATTTAGTATTTTGTCCTTTAAACTTCATTGATATGTTTAAAGAGTCAATTGAAAAAGGCGTAAGAGTTATTGGAATTAAGAATGTTCTATCAGAACCGGAATTCAAACAAAAACTTAATGAATCCGGATATTTAGAAGATTTGAAAAATAAGTGATAATTTTTGAATGGGGAAATATTTATTTATTAATTATTTCCCTATTTTTTTAATTATACTGGAGGGTGATATTATCAATAATTTATTTGGAATATATGAAAAAGCTTTGGAAAAAAATACTTCTTGGCATCAGAAATTATTAGATGCTAAAGAATTAGGTTTTGATTTTGTTGAAATATCAATAGATGAAACAGATGAAAGACTTGCCAGATTAGATTGGACTAAAGATGAAAGGGAATCATTAGTAAAATCTATATTTGAAACTGGCATAAAAATACCTACTATGTGCTTTAGCGGACATAGAAGATTTCCTATGGGAAGTAAAAATTCTGATACTAGAAAGAAAGCTATGGAGCTTATGGAGAAAGCCATTATATTTGCAAGCGATATAGGAATAAGAATAATACAATTAGCCGGTTATGATGTTTATTATGAAAAAGGCGATGAAGAAACAAAGCAATTATTTATAGAGGGATTAAAAAAATCACTTGAAATGGCTGCTAAATATCAGGTAATGCTTGCTATAGAAATTATGGATACGCCTTTTTTAAACTCTATCACAAAGTTTTTAGAATATGACAAAATTTGCAATAGTCCTTGGCTTACAGTTTATCCTGATTTAGGAAATTTAACAGCTTGGGGAAACGATGTTGAAGATGAAATAAGAAAAGGAATTCATAAAATTACTGCTATACATATTAAAGATACTTTAGCTCCTAGAGAAGGTTTTGAAGGTAAATTTAAAGAGGTTCCTTTTGGAGAAGGATGTGTTGATTTTGTGAAATGTTTCAAATTATTAAAAGAACTTAATTATAATGGAACTTTTATGATAGAGATGTGGTCTGAAAAATCAGATAATCCTAAAGAATATGTAATGAAGGAAAAAAAATGGGTATTAGAAAAGATGAAAGAGGGAGGATTTTATTAAATTATGCTTGAAGAATTAAAAAAAATAGTATTTGAAGAGAATCTTGAACTCGTTAAAAAAGAACTTGTAATATATACTTGGGGAAATGTAAGCGGTTTAGATAAAGAATCTAAAAAATTTGCTATTAAGCCTAGCGGTGTTGATTATGATGTGATGAAAGCAGAAGATATGGTGGTTTTAGATTTAGAAGGAAATAAATTAGAAGGAAAATATAAACCTTCTTCTGATACAGCTACGCATATAGAATTATATAAAGCATTTCCTGAAATAGGCGGAATAGTGCATACTCATTCAAGCTATGCTACAAGCTGGGCACAGGCTAGAAAAGATATACCTGCTTTAGGTACAACACATGCCGATTATTTTTACGGAGATATACCTTGTGCAAGACCTTTGACTAAAGAGGAAATAGAAGGGGAATATGAAAAAAATACCGGTCTTGTTATTATAGAAACTCTTAAAAAAAGAAATATTAATCCTATGGACATACCTGGTATTATAATAGCTTCTCATGGTCCTTTTGCTTGGGGTAAAGATGCCAAAGAAGCGGTTCATAATGCTGTTGTTATGGAAGAGCTTGCTAAAATGGCCTACCGAACTATACAAATAAACCCTGAAATAAAGTCTGTAGAACAGTATTTACTTAATAAGCATTATTTTAGAAAACATGGTGCAAATGCTTATTATGGACAAAATTAATAATATTAATAATTTTTAAGGAGAAAATAATGGCTATACCTTTATTGCAAATTGCATTAGATAATACTACTTTAAGCGGAGCGTTAAAATCTGCTAAGGCTGTTGGAAATGAAGTTGATGTTATAGAAGCAGGTACTATTCTCTGTCTAGCTGAGGGAATGGAAGCCGTAAGATGTCTTAGAGCTTTATATCCTGATAAAATCATATTAGCTGATACTAAATGTGCAGATGCAGGCGGTACTGTTGCAAAAATGTGTGCTGATGCAGGTGCTGATTGGATGACTGTTATATGTTCTGCAACTATACCTACTATGAAAGCTGCTTTGAAAGAGGTTAAAGAACTTCAAGTTGAGCTTTATGGAGATTGGACTTTCGATCATGCTAAGGCTTGGAAAGAGGCTGGTATTACTCAGGCTGTATACCATCAAAGCAGAGATGCTCTTTTAGCAGGACAAACTTGGTCTGACAGCGATTTAGAAAAGATTAAAAAATTAACTGAAATGGGATTTAAAGTTTCTGTTACAGGAGGTCTTGAAATAGATACTTTAAAGCTTTTCAAGGATATTAATGTATTTACTTTCATTACAGGAAGAAGCATAAGAGATGCTGAAGATCCTGCTAAAGAAGCTAGAAAATTTAAAGAAGAAATATTAAAGTATTGGAGATAATCTTTGAATAATATTCAGCTTATAGCTACCGATTTGGACGGTACTTTATTAAATAGTAATCATCAAATAAGTGAATATAATAAAAATGTTATAAAAAAAGCTGCTGAAATGGGTATAAAAATAATATTATCTACAGGAAGACCAACTTCGGCAGCTACCAAATTTTTATATGATTTAAATATTGATACAGAGCTTATATCATTTAATGGTGCTATGATAACTGATAAGAATTCTAATATTATATATCAGCAGAATTTAGATGCTTCTATAGGTAAAGAACTTATAAAGATTGCTGAAAAATATAATATATATCATCAGGGCTTTTTAGCTGAGAGATGGAATATAGGTTTTTTTGATAAAAGATGGATAGATTTTTATGTATCTATAGCCAAAATAGATAATTATACTATAGGTTTTGATAATATAGAAGATTTTTCTTTCAGCAAATTTATGTTTATAGGTGAAAATAACAGATTAAAAGTTATAGCAGAAGAATTAAAACAAACTTTTGGAGACAGTATATATTATACATTTTCAAGACCTGTTTATTTAGAAGTTCATAGCCCAAATGCTTCAAAAGCTAAGGCATTAAGTTATTTAGCAGATCAATATAATATCAAGCCGAGTAATATAATGGCTTTTGGTGATAATAATAATGATTTGGAAATGCTTGATTTTGCGGGGGTATCTGTTGCTGTTGAGAATGCTGAAGCTGTAGTAAAAGAAAAATGTGTACATCTTACAAAAACTAATGAAGAAGATGGGGTTGGTTATTTTATAAATAAATATTTAAATTTGGGATTATAGAATTTTTTTATAATATTTTTATTAATTAAAAAGTAAAAAAAGAGGTTATAATAAGTTTTTATAACCTCTTTTTTATGATTATTTTATAATAATTCTCTTCTAATTTTTTCTAATGTTTTTAAGAAATTAACAGAATTTTTTGCTGCATTATCTAATTTTTCTTCAGAAGTATCAGCTAGTAAATCTCTCCAAATTTTTATATCTGTTTCTACTTCTCCGCCTCTTTTTACAAAAGGTTCCATAACAGCATAACCTTTATAATCTATGCTTATTAAAGCATCTAATATTTCATTCCAAGGCATTCTTCCTTCTCCTGGTACCCTTCTATTAGGTTCTCCAAGATGGAAATGTCCCAAATATTTTCCTGCTTCTTTTATAGCATTAGAAAAACTTTCTTCTTCTATGTTCATATGAAAAGTATCTAACATAACTTTGACATTATCAAAACCAACTTCTTTAACAAAAGCAACCGCCTCTTTTGCTGTATTTAATAAATAGTTTTCAAAACGATTTAATACTTCACAGCATATATTAACATCATATTCTTTTGCAATATTAGCCAATAATTTCATACCTTCAATTGACATTTTTAAATCTTCTTCTTTGTTAATTTTTTTAGAGTAATCAACAGGCCAATAAGAATAAATAGCTCCGCATATAATATGTATATCTAATTTTTGCATAACAGAAAATACTTTTTTATACCAATCTAAAGCCTTATTTCTAGTATTTATATTTCCTATATTATGTTCTGCTATAGGACCATATCCAGCTGTTAATATAATATTATTATCATTTATTATTTTTTTTACTTCATTAATTTTATTATCCGAATAATCAAAAAGAGCAGATGCATTGATTTCTAAAACATCAAAACCTAATTTAGATACTTTTTCTATATACTTTACAAAATCAGCTCCCCAAGACTCTTCCCAATAAGAATAATATATACCATATTTCATATTTATTAACTCCTGTATTAAAAAATTAGGCTGAAGTAATAAAAACTCCAACCTAATTCTATTTATAATTATTTTATTTATTGTTTTTCATAATCTTCTGGAGGTCCTAAAATAACATTTTTATCGCCTTCCATTTTTATAACTCCCCAACCAGGTATATCTGCACCATCTGTTAATTTTCCGCCTTCAAGCATATATTTAGCAACGGCTACAGTTAAATATCCCAAATTAGGGCAGTTCCATAAAGAACCGCAGTCAACAGAACCATCAGTTAATAAATCTTGAACATCTTCTTTTACTGCAGAACCAACAACACTAACTTTATCTTGTACTCCTAATTCTCTTACAGCTAAGCCAGCACCTATAGGTGTAGGAGTAGATACACAGAATAATCCTTTTACATTAGGATATGCTTTTATTATGTCTTTAGTTGTAGATAAAGCAACATCTTGTTTTTCATCTGTAGGGAAAGGATCAGCTACTAGTTTTAAATTAGGATATTTAGTTGAAGCATAATCTCTAGCAAAATTAATCCAAGTATTTAAATTTTCAGCAGATAATCCTCCAGTTAATATAGCCCATTCAGCAGTATCAGTTCCCATATATTGAACCATTTTATCCAACAAATGTTCAGCATACTCTTTATCAGATATTTGACGAATAGAAGCATCTACTAATGAAGCATTAGCAGGAGTATCCCAGTCAAGTACTAATATACCAGCATTTTTTGCTTTTCTTAATACAGGGTCCATAGCAGCAGGGTCATTTGGAGCAACACAAATAGCATCAGCACCAACAGTTATATAGTCTTCCAACATTTTGATCTGTTCGGCAGCATCTGCAGTTGTAGGACCATTATAAATAACATTAACACCTAAATCTTTACCTGCTTTAACAGCACCATCTCCAGTTTGAGTAAAGTATGGAATTCCAACTAATTTAGGCATAACCACTATAGTGAATCCATCTTTTTTTTCTCCGCCTGCAGCATTATTTGAAGCATTATTAGAACAACTAATAAAAACAAAACTCAATGCTAAAGCAGTTACAATAATTTTTTTGAGCATAAAAATCCTCCTAAAATATTTATTTATTTAAACGATTTTGTATTTGTTTTTTATCACTTATAACATTTGATATATATTTTAAAGCTAATACTAATATTAATATTCCTCCTGTTATTATATTAATAATATATCTATTAACTTGAAGTATATTAAGTCCTGTAGATATTACCTGTATTATACAAACAGCTATAACAGTTCCAATAACTTTACCATGACCGCCTGATATGCTTGTTCCTCCAAGCACAACAGCTGTAACTGCCTGCATTAAATAAGATGAACCATAATCGGTTTTAGCAGAATTATATCTTGAAGTAATAAATATTGAAGCTATACCTGTTAATATTGAAGAATAAACATATACTTGAAGAAGAATTTTTTTCGTATCTATTCCAGAAAATTTAGATGCTAATTCATTACATCCTATCATATAAACTTTTGTTCCCCAAGTGCTTCTTTCAAATAAGAAATAACATAAAAATATTATAATTATATAAATTATAATAGAATATGGTATTCCAAATAAAGATCCATTGCCTATTTCTATATAAAGTTCAGGAAAACCTGATATAGAACCGCCTTTTGTAAAATTTAGTCCTATACCTTCATATAAAGTTTTAGTACCTAAAGTAACAAGCATAGGAGCAACTCCTATATATGCTATTACAGCACCATTGAATAATCCTAATATAATTGCCGCTCCTATAACAGCGATAATGCTTAATATAACGCCAATCACCGGATTAGATTGTGTAAAATTAGAACAAAGTACGAATGCAGATATTATGCTTGATAATGATGCTGACATAGTAATAGACAAATTAATACCGCCTGTTAATATACATATCATCATTGCTAAAGCCATAAGACCAAATTCAGGCATTTGAAAAGCCATTGTTTGTAAATTATATGGTGAAAGAAATTTTGTCGGGCTAAGAATAGCCATAAGCAAAAATACTACTAAAAATGTGATGATTAAACTAAACTCACCAACATATTTTGATTTAAACTCTGAAATAAATTTCATGAAAATACCTCTATTCTTATAAAATATTCTTTATTCTTTCTATTTATTCTTCTATATCAACACGTACTAATTTTGCTTGTTCTCTTTTTCTGTTAATAACATCAACAGAAACGGCTATTACAATTACAATTCCCATAACTATCTTTTGCCAAAATGTAGGAACTTTAGCTAAAATTAATCCATTTTTAAGTACAGCCATTAATATGATTCCTAAAGTAGTTCCAAATACAGTTCCATATCCTCCCATTGTACTAGCTCCGCCTAAAACAACTATTGCTATAACATCCAATTCATAACCATTATAAGTATTAGGGTCTACCTGACCTACTATTGATATATGGGCAGCAGCAGCAAAACCTGTCATTATACCGCAAAATACATATATGAATATTAATATTTGTTCTACATTATATCCTACTCTTATGGCTGATGAATAACTTCCTCCTACGGCATATATTCCTCTTCCTATTAGAGTAAATTTTAGTAAGATAAAAGTAATTATTGCCGCTATTATTAGCATTATAACCTGTATAGATAAACCTGTTGTTGAACCTTGAGAATTAGCAAAATTACCTATCTGAATTCTTCCGAATTCTTTCCACCATTCAGGCAATCCTGTAATCCATATTCCTCCTGTATAAAATAAAACTCCTCCTAATATAATTGTCATAGTACCTAATGTAGTTACTATAGGCGGAATTTTAAATTTTGTTATTATTACTCCGTTTATAAGTCCTATTATTGCTCCTGTAAGCATTGATAGTAAAATTACTACTATAGGATTTGAATTTGGAAAAGCATTCAAAAACTTACCTATAACAACGGCACATAAGGCTATAGTAGATGATACGGATAAATCTATACCTCCTGAAATAAGTACAGGAAGCATACCAAATGCCATGATACCTAAAACAGCATAACTTCTCATAAAATCGAAGATATTATCTATTTTTAAAAAAGCATCACTTATTAAAGTTAATATAAAAGACAATATAATAATTATTAATAATATACCAAATTCTTTTTGTTTAGTGATAGTCAATAAAAATTTAGACATAAATAAATCCCCTAAAAATTAATTAAACAACTGCTTTATGCATAATATCTTCTTGAGATACAGAATCATTAATAAATTCACCATTTATAGTTCCTCTTCTCATAACTAAAATTCTATCGCTTACGGAAAGAATTTCAGGTAATTCAGATGAAATTACAATAATAGATGTACCTTCTTTAGCCAATTTTCTAATAATTTGATGTATTTCAGATTTTGCCCCTATATCCACACCATTAGTAGGTTCGTCTATGATTAATATGTTAACGCCTGTTGATATCCATTTTGCTAATACTACCTTTTGCTGATTTCCTCCTGAAAGCTGAGAAGCTAACATATTTGGATCATTCGGTCTTACATCAAGCATTTTTATCCATTGATCTACAGAATCTCTTTGTTTTTTTATATCAATAAGTCCAAATTTATTTTTGAATTTAGATAAAATAGGCAGTGTTATATTACTTTCTATTGTTTTAGGTAAAATGAGACCTTGTGTTTGTCTGCTTTCTGGTATATATGCTATACCATTTTTTAATGCTTCGCTTGGTGAATTTATAGATACTTCTTTACCATTTATCAATATTTTACCGCTATCCGGCTGCAATATTCCAAATATTATTTGAGCAAGTTCGCTTCGTCCGGCACCTACAAGACCTGTAATTCCTACAACTTCGCCTTTATGAAGCTTGAAAGAAACATTTTTTATATTTCCTTTCTTAGATAATTGCTGTACTTCTAATACTATATCTTCATTTTGTTCTAATTTAGCATATTTTTTTATTTCAACTTTACGTCCAACCATCAAAGAAACTAATTTATCTTCATCTACATCTTTTCTATCTAAAGTATCAACATATTGTCCGTCTCTAAATATGGTAAATCTATCAGAAACTCTAAACAATTCTTCCATTTTATGGCTTACAAACATAATAGCCATATTTTTCTTTTTTAAGATATCTATTATTTCATATAAATGTTCTACTTCACCTCTTGATAAAGCAGAAGTAGGTTCATCTAATATTATCATTTTAGCATCTTGAGCTATCGCACTTGCTATTGCAACCATTTGTTTTTTAGCAACAGATAAATTTTCTACTATTTCGTTAGGATTAATATCCGAACCTATGAATTTTAAAGCTTTTCTTGCATTTTCATTGAGTTTTTTCCAATTAATTATAAATTGTTTTTTTTCTATAATCTCATTTATGCCTATATTTTCTGCTACAGTTAAGTTAGTAAATAAACTAAAATCCTGGTATACAACAGATATTCCTTTTTTAATGGCATCTATTACTCCATTTAATTTAGTCTCTTGACCGTCTATAACTATTTTAGCCCCTAGATCAGGCTGCTGAAATCCGGATAATATTTTTATTAATGTAGATTTACCAGCCCCATTTTCTCCAACTAGAGAATGTACTTCGCCGTATCTAATATCAAATTTTACATTATTTAAGGCTTTTACACCAGGAAAAGTTTTACTTACATTTGAAATTTCTAAGAAAGTTTTATCATCCATAAATATCAAATCCTAATTTAAGTAATTATCTCTTAATATAGTACATAAATAGATAAAAAAAAAGAACGTAATTTAACAAAAGTTACATTCTTTTTTGCTATTTTTTATATCTTTTTCTATATTCAGCAGGAGATATAGAAAATATTTGTTTGAATCGTTTATGAAAGTAGCTGTTATTTTCATATCCTATATTGCTTATAATGTCTGAAATAGACAGATTAGTTTCTATTAAAAGGTTTGAGGCTACCTCAAATTTTTTATTTTGAAGCATTTCTTTAAAAGTTTGACCGAATTTAGATTTTATAAATCTGCTTATCTGAAATATATTGCTGTTTAATTGCTTAGCCAATTCAGATAATTTGGCTGTTTTGTATTCTGTTTCTATGTAATTTGTTATATATTTTGATATTGTGTATTCATCATCTAATACAAAATTTTTTTCTAAAAGAAATGTATAATTGTATAGATACATAAATAATATGCCAATAAGTTTTTTATTAATATTAACTTCATCTAAAGATCTGTTTGTTATTATAGAATATATTAAGTTTTCAAGTATATTTTCTATTGGAAGTATTCCAAATGTATTAAATAGTAAAAATTGTCTTTTAGTATTATCGCTTTTAGATAAATTGATTATAAAATCTTTTATATAGTTATTTTCTTCTAGCATAGATAATACATCATTGAAAAAATCTTTTTTTATTATAAAATTTATAGCGACATCATTTTTATTGCAGGCTTTTATTTTATGGGAGATATTAAAATTTAAAAATAGGAGATCTCCTTTATTTAAAGATATTTCTTCATTATCTATTACATGTATAATATTTCCTTTAAGAACATAAATAACTTCTATATATGTATGATTGTGCTCCGGTATATCTATGAATCTTGTGTGCGGTCTTATTGTAATTAAATTTCCTTTTTTTAAAAATTTATTTACATCTACGCATATAAAATCATTATCATCAGTATACAACTGCTTCTTAAAACTTTTTTTTCCAGATAAAATTTCACGTTCCTCTTCAGTTATATTGTCAAAGAAATTTAAAATTTTACTATTTATAATTTACACCTCCAAATTATTATAATATTATTATAACATAATTAAGTTCAAATTTCATTAAATAAATCAAAAAAAAATACTGTTAGTTTCAAATTTAGTCCTTATGTAAAAAAACAACTGTAGTAGAATATTTAATAATAAATTTATTGTACATGTTATATATTTTTAAAGAGGAATTATGAAAATAAATTATTTTTTAGCTATAGATATAGGTGCTTCAGGCGGAAGACATATATTAGGATATATAGATGAAAATAATAAATTATCAGTTGAAGAAGTTTACAGATTTAAAAACGGAGTATCTGAAATTGATAATCATCTATGTTGGGATTTGGATTATCTTTTTTCTGAAATTGTAAAAGGCATAAAGAAATGTAAAGAAATAAATAAAATACCTGTTTCTATGGCTATAGATACTTGGGGTGTAGATTTTGTTTTATTGGATAAAGATAATAATACATTAGGAAATGCTGTAAGTTATAGAGATAAAAGAACTTTTAATATTCCTGAGGAAGTGTATAAAATAATATCTAAAGAAGAGTTTTATAATAAAACAGGAATACAAAATAAAGAGTTTAATACAATATATCAATTATATTCAATGAAAGACAGTGGTATTTTTAATAAAGCTGATACTTTTTTGATGATGCCTGATTATTTTAATTTTTTGCTTACAGGTAAAAAAAATAATGAATATACTAATGCCAGTACTACACAATTATTAAATGTTTCATCTTGTCAATGGGATACTGATATATTGGATAAGCTAAAAATACCTAAGCATATTTTTCAAAATATATTGCAGCCTGGAACATTTGCAGGTATGTTAAAAGATGATATAAAAGAAATAGTGGGATTTGATTTAGAAGTAGTTACAGCACCGTCTCATGATACAGCTTCAGCAGTATTATCAGTGCCTACAGAAAAAGATGACTTTTTATATATGAGTTCTGGTACTTGGTCATTATTAGGTATAGAAAGTGAAAAATATAATAATAGTTTAGATAGTTTGAAATTAAATTTTACTAATGAAGGCGGTTATAATCATAAATATAGATATCTCAAAAATATAATGGGACTATGGATAATACAAAATATTAAAAAAGAATTGAATAATAAATATTCTTTTGAAGAATTAAGTAATATGGCAAGAGAATTAAATGACAGCAACGTTATTATAGATGTTAATGATAATGCATTCTTTTCTCCTAGTTCTATGATAGATAGTATAAAGGATTATTGTAAAACTAAGCTAAATTATGAAACTAAATCTATAAATGATATTGTAAATATTGTATATAATAGTCTTTGTCATAGTTATCATGAAGCTATAAAAGAAGTTGAGTTTTTATCAGGTAAGAAAATGGATTCATTTTTTATAATAGGGGGAGGTTCTCAGGATAATTATTTGAATTCTTTAATAGCTAAGAAAACTAATATGCATATTTTCTCAGGACCTGTTGAGGCAACCTCTATAGGTAATATTATATGCCAAATGTTGAATAAGGGTGTATTTTCTTCTGTGAAGGAAGCAAGGAAATGCATTTCTTATTCTTTTGATATAAAACAATATAATTAAAATATTTGAGGAGTTTTTTATGAGCAGATATGAAGAAGCTAAAAAAATGTATTCTAAATTATCAATAAATACAGATGAGGCATTAGAAAAATTACAAAATATAAAAATTTCAGTACATTGCTGGCAGGGTGATGATGTTAATGGTTTTGATACTAAACAAAATCTATCTGGCAGTATACAAACTACAGGTAATTATTTAGGAAAAGCTAGAAACTATCAGGAATTGATGCAGGATATGGATAAGGCTTTTAGTTTAATACCTGGAAAGCATAAACTTAATTTACATGCTAGTTATGCTATATTTGAAGACGGAGAATTTGCTGACAGAGATAAGCTTGAACCAAAGCATTTTAAGAAATGGGTCGATTTTGCAAAAGAAAGAAATATGGGTATTGATTTTAACCCTACATTTTTCTCTCATCCTAAAGCATCTCAATTCACATTATCAAGTCCTGATGAAGAAATTAGAAAGTTTTGGGTAGAGCATGGAAAAGCATGCATAAGAATCTCTCAATATTTTGCTGAAGAACTAAATGAACCATGCGTTATGAATATATGGATACCTGATGGTTATAAAGATATACCTGCTGATAGAATGTCTCCTAGAGTAAGATTTCAAAAGTCATTAGATGAAATATTATCTATAGATTATGATAAAGAAAAAGTTCTTGTTTGTTTAGAATCTAAGGTTTTTGGAATAGGTTTGGAAAGCTATACAGTTGGTTCTGCTGAATTCTGTATTAATTATGCAGCTTCAAGAGGTATTATGCCTTTAATGGACAATGGACATTATCATCCAACAGAATCTATTTATGATAAAATTTCTTCTATGCTTTTATTCAATAAAAATTTAGCATTGCATATAACAAGACCTGTAAGATGGGATTCGGATCATGTTATATTATTTAATGATGAAGTTAAAGAGATATGTAAAGAAATAACAAGATGCGATGATATATCAAGAATAAAAATAGCAACAGATTATTTTGATGCTAGTATCAATAGAATAGCTGCTTGGGTTATAGGAATTAGAAATGTTCAGAAAGCTTTATTATTCGGATTGCTTCAGCCTAATAAAACTTTATATGATCTTCAAATGAAAAGTAAATTTACTCAATTAATGTTTTTACAAGAGGAAATAAAAACTTATCCTTTTGGAGATGTATGGAATGAGTTTTGTAATAGAAATAATGTAATAGGCTCTGAAGAATGGTTTAAAGAGATAGAAGATTATGAGAAGAATGTTCTTGTAAAAAGAGTTTAATTTTAATGATTATTTAAGGATATAATTTATGGATTATAATATTAAATTTGTAAAAGGTTTTATAGAATTAGCTAAAGACGGATATCTCCATAATTGGCATGAAAGAAACGGAGGAAATTTAAGCTATCGTTTGACAGAAAAAGATGTTGAAGAAGCATCTAAATGTTTTAAAGAAAATAATGAATATAAACCTATAGGTGTATCGGTTCCTAAATTAGCAAATGAATATTTTATGGTTACAGGCTCCGGAAAATTTTTCAAAAATGTTGATTTAGATACAGAAGATAGTACTTGTATAATACAGCTTGATAATAGCGGAGATAATTACCGTGTATTATGGGGATTAAAAAATGGGGGAAGACCAACTAGCGAACTTCCTACTCATTTAATGAATCATGAAATAAAAAAGATCACTACAGATAATAAACATAGAGTTATATATCATTGCCATCCAACTAATGTTATAGCTTTAACTTTTGTACTTCCATTAGATCATAAAGTTTTTACTAGAGAACTTTGGGAGATGGCTACTGAATGTCCTGTAGTATTTCCAAATGGTATAGGAATAGTAGAATGGATGGTTCCTGGGGGAAAGGACATAGCTATTGCTACTTCTAAACTTATGCATAATTTTGATGCGGTTATTTGGGCACATCATGGTTTATTTTGTTCAGGTGAGGATTATGATATAACTTTCGGACTTGCTCATACTATTGAAAAATCTGCTGAGATATTAGTGAAAGTTTTATCTATGTCAAATAATAAAAGACAAACTATTTTACCTCAGAATTTTAGAGATTTAGCTGTAGATTTTAAATTGACTCTTCCTGAAGGATATTTATATGAAAAAAAATGATTATATAGGAAAATATATTAAATTTTGATGTTTTTATTTTAATACTTTATGATGTATCTGTTATTCTTATTAGATACTTATTTTAATTATAAGGAGTTTTTATGCAATATGTTATAGGTGTTGATGTAGGCAGCGGAAGTGTAAGGGCTGGAATATTCTCAATTACTGGGGATAGTCTGATATTTAAAAGTAAAGACATCAAGAACAGAAAAATGTCTGGTAATTTTGTTGAGCAGTCATCTACAGATATATGGGAAAGTCTTTGTTATGTTGTAAAAGAATCTATTAAAGAGACTAATATAAATCCTTTGGATATTATCGCTATAGGTTTTGATGCAACTTGTTCTCTTGTAGTATTAGATAAAGATGATAAACCTGTTAGTGTCAATCCGGATAATGATGATTATTGGAATATTATTATGTGGATGGATCATAGAGCAGAAAAAGAAACGGAATTTATTAATTCTAATAATTATGAAGTTTTAAATTATGTAGGCGGTAAAATTAGTATTGAAATGGAAATACCAAAAATACTATGGCTTAAAAATAATTTAATTAATTCATATGAAAGAATTGATAAGTTTTTTGATTTAGCAGATTTTTTGCAGTATAAGGCTTCTGGATCTGATATTAGAAGTTCATGTACCCTGGCCTGCAAATGGACATATTTAGCTCATAAAAATAGTTGGGATAAAAGTTTTTTTGAGGCAATAGGGTTATCTGATTTATTAGAAAATAAAAATATAGGTACTACAGTTAAAGAACCTGGAAGTTTAGCCGGTACTTTAACAAAAGAAAGTGCTTTAGAATTAGGGCTTCATGAAAATGTAAAAGTTTCTGTTGGAATGATAGATGCTCATGCAGGCGGACTTGGTTCATTAAGAGATGAGGCAGATGATGTACTTGTTATAGTAGCTGGAACATCTGCTTGTCATATGATGAATAGAAATGAATCTACTTTTATACCAGGAATATGGGGACCTTATTATAATGCTATGGTTTCTAATATGTGGCTTAATGAAGGCGGACAAAGTGCTTATGGCAGTTTATTAGATTATACATTGAGAAATCATTCTTACTATAGCACCGTATTAAAGCAAGTAAATGGAGTGCATAATAAAGTATATGATGTATTGAATGATGAGATCAAAAGGTTAAGGGAAAAAGATCCTTATATAATAAAAGATTTACATGTTTTAGATTATCATTATGGTAATAGATCTCCAAGAGCAGATAATAAGCCTAGAGGTATGATTGTAGGTATAGATATGGCTGAGAACTTAGAGTCTATGGCTAAAATATATTTGGCTGTTTTAGACAGTATATGTTTTGGTACTAGACATATTATAGAGGTTGCAAGAGATAATGGATATAAGATAAACACTATCATCGTTTGTGGCGGTGCTGCTAAAAATACATTATATATGCAGGAATTAGCAGATATTTGTAATCAGGATATTTATTTTGCAGGACATGATGAGGCAGTGGTTTTGGGAAGTGCCATAAATGCTTCTATAGCTTCAGGAGTTTATTCTACATATAAAGAGGCATTAAATAAAATGGGAAGACTTGGAGAGATGGTAAAACCTAATAATAAATTAGCTGATTACTATAATAAAAAATATGAAATTTATTTGAATATGTTTAATGATAAAATTAAATATGAAAATATTATGAAAGATTTTTAATTGATTAATCTGGAGATAGAAATATGCAATATTATATTGGATTAGATAATGGAGGCACTACTACTAAGGCAGCTTTATATGATGAGTTGGGTAATGAAATAGCCATAGCTTCAACAGATACAAATGTAATTAATCCTAAACCTGGTTTTACCGAAAGAGACATGGAAGAGATGTGGGAAGCTAATTGCAAAATAATATCGCAGGTTATTGAGATGTCTAAAATCAATCCTAAAGATATAGCTGCTTTAGCCTGCTGCGGACATGGTAAAGGTTTATACTTATGGGGAAAAGATAATAAACCATCTTATAATGGTATTATATCAACAGATAATAGAGCTTGGAAGTATGTTACTAATTGGAAGGAAAATGGGATAGAAAAAGAGGTATTTAAATTATCATATCAGCATATAATGCCTTGTCAACCTGTTGCCTTATTATCATGGTTTAAAGACAATGATATAAATGTAATAAATAATACTAAATATATTTTTGAATGTAAGGATTATATAAGATTTAGATTAACAGGTGAGGCAAATGCAGAGATTACTGATTATTCAGGATCTAATTTATTAAATTTAAATACAAAAAATTATGATGATGAGCTTCTTAAATTATTTGATTTAAGCATTATAAAAGATAAGCTTCCGCCTATAAAAAATTCTACAGATATATGCGGCTATATAACAAAAGAAGCTGCTCAAAAAACAGGATTATTAGAGGGTACTCCTGTAGCTGGCGGAATGTTTGATATAGATGCTTGTGCTATTGCTGCAGGTTTGGTTAATGAAGATAATGTATGTATGATAGCAGGTACTTGGAGTATAAATGAATATATTAGAAAAGATGCTGTATTAGACGGATCAGTATTAATGAATTCTGTTTTTTGTATGCCAGAGTATTATCTTATAGAAGAATCTAGTGCTACTTCAGCTGGTAACTTTGAATGGTTTTTGAAAAATATTTTTGGATATTTTGTACAAAGTGTATCTTCAAAAAAAGATTTATATAAAAAAATAGATGAAGAAATAGACTCTGTTTCTATTAAAGATTTTTGTCCTATATTTCATCCGTTTTTGATGGCAAGCAATGTTCATCCTAATGCTAAAGCTAGTATAATAGGCATGAATAATTATCATACTAGAGCACATTTATTTAGAGGAATGTATGAAGGTATTGCTTTCTCTCATAGATTTCATTTAGATAAATTAAAGGCAAGTAGAAATAAACCTATTAAATCTATCAAATTAGCTGGAGGTGTTGCTAGATCTAAAGTTTGGAGCGGTATGTTCAGTGATATTATGGGGATAGATATAGATGTAATTGATATAATGGAAACTGGGGCGTTTGGATGTGCTATTGCATGTTCTGTGGCTTCCGGTCAATATAAAACTTTGGAAGAAGCAGCAGAAAAAATGGTGAAAATTGCAAATACTATAAAAGCAGACAAAGATAAACATGAAATATATTCTAAAAAGTATAAATTATATAAACAAACATTAGAATTATTGGATAGTCTTTGGGATAATATTGATTTATGATTATATTTTAAGAATTTTTCCATCATTAATTTCATTTTATAGAAAACTCTTTTTTTTGGGGACTTATAGTCCCCTATTTTTATATAATAATTTTTGACAAATTTCTATTTTATTGATATAGTTTTTAAGTTAGGAGTTTAATTATGCAGATATTTCAAGAAAAATTATTAAAAGCTTTAGAAATGTATCAAAACGATTTTGATAATATTATAGGAAGTTTTTTTGATGATAAAGATAAATACAATAATTTAATAAGTAAATATTCATGCGAAATGGAAGATGATGTTGATAAAAATTATTTATTAAGGGCAAGACTTTCATTTGCTATTATATATTATAAAAATCTACAAGCTTTAAATAAAGAAGCTTTGAAAAATATAATCATTCATTTATTTAATGAAGAATTAAAAGACAGAGAACACTCAAAATATAAAGGAATAGGAATAGCATTAGAATCTTTAACATTTCTTCTAAGTAAATACAATAAGGATAATAAAGACTTATTTGAAAAAGCAAAAAAGATAAATACTGATTGTGCCATTGGTTATGACAGCAATGTGAGATTTGAAAGTGATATAGAAAAATTAACTATTCAGTATTGTATGCATTATGCTTTGGAATTGGGATTTAAAGATTTATATTATGAATTAATAGATGTATGGAAATCAAGCATTGAAAAATGGGACAGAATTAATTTAGAAAGACTTAGAGATTTTGAAATAGAAATAGGAAACAAAGATGGTGAATTAGAGGCTAATAAAAAACTTTATGAGATTGTTAAAAGTGATTATGATAAAAACAAACAAAATCAGGCTTTATCAAAGAAGTATTTATTTTATTTAGTTTCATATTTAAGCAATTATGCAGAGAATTTAATAAGGCTTTCAAATTATGATGAGGCTTTGAATGTTATTTTATTAAATATTGATGATATAAAGTCTATTAATAATAATGCTTTTTATAAAGTTCATGCAGGAATATCAATAGCAGACAGTGCATTAAAAATTCTAATTAACAAAGAAATTAATGATAATATAAACTTATTATGGGATTTTATAAAGATAGCATTTACTAATGAACATAATACATATTCAAAGAGTTTATATGATTCTTTCTTTAAAGCATGCGATAAAATGAATGATTTAGAATTGAAAGAGAAAGTTGAAAAAGAGATTAAAGACTAAGCACGGGCTACTGTAAGCAAACCTATTTTGTTAATGCATTCTAGTTTCTTAATCTCTTTAGAAATTTCATTTAAAGTGCTTCCCGTGGTAACTACATCATCTATTATAAGAAGATCTATTTTATTATGATCTCTGTAGTCGGTATTTATCACAAAAGCATTTTTTATCATATTTAGTCTTTCTGTTTTACTGTTTAAAGAACTTAATGCTTTGGTTTCTTTTTGCCTGAATATTATATCATCTATTAATTTTATATTTAGAATTTTAGATATTGTTTCTGCTATTATTTCACTTTGATTATATCCTCTTTCCAAAAATCTATTTTTACCAAGAGGCACAAAAGTAACGGCATCATAATTTTTTATGTAGTCTTTATAATAATAACTAAGCATAGCAGCAAAGTCTTTACAAATTAAATATCTATGAGAGAACTTCATTTTGTGAATCAAATCTGCTGTATGATTATTGTAATAAAGCATAGATTTGCATTCATCAAAATAAAGTTCTTCATCTTTGCAAATGCATATTGATTTTTCACTTTCTAAAACTTTACCGCATTTAGGACACCTTATATATTCATCTTTATGTATATAATCCAAATTTTTATTTATGCAGTCAATACAAACATAATTCATATTATTACTTTGCATTAACTCTCCGCATATTATACAGTGATTAGGAAATATTAAAGAAAATATATTATTTATAATATTCTTGTAAAGTTTCATTTATTATTTAATTATTTTACTTGTATCATAGGGGTAACACCAGAGCCTGAAACCTGAGGCATTTTACCATCCCATTTCTCTATATACATTCTCTGTATTAAAAGAGGAGTTAAAGATTCCTGCATTATTCTGTTGGCTTCTGCTATACCTTTAGCTTTTGTTATTTCAGCTTCAGCTTCATATTTTACTTTTTCCAAATCATTTTGAGCAGTTAATGCATTTTGTGAAGCTATCAATTTTCTTTCTATTGCTTGATCAAATTCATCAGAAAAATCATGTTCTATAATAGAGCATGCAGCAACTGTGATGCCGTAATCTTGAAAATCACTCATAACTTCTTTTAAAAGCTCTCCAGCCATTTCATTTCTTTTTGTTATGAATTCTTCTATAGTGTATCTTGCAGAAACAGCATTCAAACTCTCTGATATTCTAGGATTAACTAATTTGTTTTTATAATCTGTTCCAAATTTTCTAAATAAATCCAAAGCATCTCCTGTTATAGAATACTGAACATTTAAAGTCATAGATATTGTCTGCATGTCCTTTGATGATACAGCATAAGTTTTTTCTACTGTTTGTTCTCTTACTTCCATAGTTTTTATTGTATCTACAAAAGGTATTCTAAAATGAAGTCCAGGTTCTTCCTGAGATATAGCTTTACCTAATCTGCTTCTTATTCCTACTTCTCCGGTTGATACTATTGTAACGCTGGAAAATATTAAAAATCCTACAACTAAAACCACAGGTAATAGTATAAAAAGTATAGAATGCAGCTTATTTGAACTCACATTTATTATTCTCATATGTTCCTCCTTAAATATATACAAAATATTAAAATATAAGTAATTTTTTTGCAAGTATATCCTATTGGGGTATTATTCGGAATCATTTGTATTAAAATAAAAATAATTTATTATGCTAAAATATTAATTGCATTAAGAAAAAAAATACTATATAATTTATCCTACTATTTACAAATAACAGCTGTATTAATTATGTCAAATTGAATAATAGTCAAAAAGTAATTTTTTATTGTCGGAGTCTTTTTATGGAAATGCTTAATAGAGTTTTAATATCAGATGATGGTCATAGAATGTATACATATATTTTTAAACCTGATTCTAAGCCTAAAGCAATAGTGCAAATAGTTCATGGACTTGGAGAGCATGCTGGAAGATATAAAGAGATTGCTGAAAAACTTAATAAAGAAGGATTTTTAGTTTGTGCCGACGATCATAGAGGATTTGGAAGAAGCACTGTAAGTAAGGATCAAATAGGGCATATGGCTGATAAAAACGGACATGAACTTATTATAGAAGATATGAAGCATTTGATGGTAAATACTAAAGCCGATTATCCTAATCTTCCTTATTTTATGATGGGGCATAGTATGGGTTCTTTTCTTACCAGAGGTTTTTTGATTAAATATCATAAAGATTTAAATGGTGCTATAATAATGGGTACTAGAGGAAAACCTAAGGGAATAGAAAATCTAGGAAAAACTATAGCTAATATTCAGAAGTCATTATTCGGCGGAAGAAAAAGAGCTTATTTACTTGACAAATTATCAGTTGGCGGATACGGTAAAAAATTCTTCCCTAAAGATAATTCAGATTTAGCATGGCTTACTTCAGATAAAGAAGAAATTAAAAAAGCTCAGGAAGATGAATACTTTGCAAATAAGCCTGCAAGTATAGAAACTTACATTCAATTATTTGAGCTTATTGATAAAATTTCAAATAAGGATAATTATTCTTCTATGGATAAAAATTTCCCTATACTTTTAATATCAGGAGCGAAAGACCCTGTAGGAGATATGGGAAAGGGAGTTAAATGGGTTCATGAAATGTATGAGTCATTAGGATTTAAAGATGTTACTATAAGTCTTTATGAAAATGGAAGACATGAAATACTTAATGATGTTCAAAGAGATGATGTAGCTAAAGAGATAATTGCTTGGCTTAATGCTCATATAGCATAGTATTACTATATGATATTTTTATAAAGCATAGGTATAATTATTTATACTTATGCTTTTTTTAATAGTATATACCTAAACAACTATATTTTGTCAAAAATAAATTTATATTTTTGTTTTTATATCTGGGGCTTTGCCCCCGCTGTGCGTGCCTACGGCAACCCCGCTTCTTTTGTTGCCACATACGAAGTACGCCTGCGGCGAGAAGCAAAAAGGCTATATTTGAACTTAAATGTAATAAATTATTTTACATGTAAGACAATTTTAGTATTATGTATTATTTAGTACTAATTTTATACTTGCACTTTTTGGTTCTTTTTGCGGCGGGAAAAAGAACAACAAAAAATTGACAAACTTAAAAATTTTCAGTATATACCTAAATAATTATATTTTATCAATTTTTGCTTTTTTATGAATGTAAATAATATTTTTTATAATATAAAATATTATTTATATTGCTTAAATATTTTACCTGTAAGATAAATTATAATTTTTTGTACAATAATAAGTAATCAGCCGCACGTATAGTTGGCTATCCATAATGATTTGCAATAGCGTGCGGAAAGCCTCCGTGAAGCGTACCCAATGGGTATAGGCGAATAGTTGACAAACTTAAAAATTTTTAGTATAAATTTAATCATAATAGGCATAAGAACCTAATTCTCTTGATGCATCATAATCTTCTTTTATACTCATGGCGTATTTATTTTCTGAGTTAATAAATTTTAAACATGATTTTATTGCTTCTTTTGATAGGGGAGGAACATCTTTTTTATTTAAAGCTTCTTCTACATCAAGCCAAATAACTTCGCTGTTTTCACTGTCATTAACTTTTGCTTCTCCTGAAATATATTCTGCTCTGAACATCAAATACCAATCATTTTCAGTAAAACGCATTGATACTATTTCTTTTGTCTTTACTTTCACATTTGTTTCTTCTAATACTTCACGTTCAGCAGCTTCAGCAGGCAGTTCTCCTTCATTGATAAATCCTCCCGGTATTATAAGAAGCCCTTTTCCTCTTCCGTAATTATGACGTCCTAGAAGAACTTTACCGTCCTTTATTACTACACAGCCGACACCTTTTCCAAATATCATTCTTTCATTATCTGAAAATGCCATTTATTATTCCTCTTAATTTAATTAGTTTTTATCATTTAAAAATGTATTTCTAATATATGTTCATCATCTTTATTTACAGCAGCATTTTTTGATATTCTATTTAATCCGTAAGGCTCTAAATATAATGCTAGTATATCATCATTTTCTGATGTTATTACTGGTATTAATTCCCTTTCATACAAAGGTATTTTTAAATCTATAAAAATTTTTCTTAAATATTTTTTATTTCCATTAGGATAAGCGTTTATAAAGTCAGACTCTTTTTTATTTCTCATTATTAATGGATAATCTGCTTTTATATAAATATTATCCTTATAATTAATATCTTTGTTTAAAACGGTTTTTATTTCTATTTTTTTATTTAAAAAGTTATATACTCCGTCTTTTTCAATTTTTATAAAATTATTTGTTTTTATATCATTAAGTTTTTTTTCATTTTGTTTTTCTATAGTTTTTATAAAGTTATATTCTTTTATCAAATAAAAATTATCCAGTCTTAATCTTATATTAGGCTTATTTGATTTTATTATATTTAATATTTCTGAAACTCTTTTCTCTGTTATCTCTATATTGTTTTTTGCTAAAAATTTGATTATGATTTTTTTTATAAAAAGTTCATTTGTATTTTTTATTTTTTCTATATTAAGTTTTGTATTTTTTTCAGATATATTTTTTTTGTATAATTTATTAACTTTTTTTCTTAATATATATGTTTCTTCATAGCTTCTTTTGGCAAATCTTATAATATTGTTTTTAGCATTTGTATTTATTTCTTCAAGCATTGGTATTATTAAATTTCTTATCTTGTTTCTAGAATAATAATTTTTTTTATTTGAAACATCTTCTCTATGTTCAAGATTATGATTTTTAGCGTACTCTTCAATGTCTTTTCTATAGAAATTTAAAATAGGTCTTAAGATGTATCCTTTTTTATCTCTTAAACTTTTATAGACATTAGTTCCAGCACCTTTAATCATTCTGTAAATTATAGTTTCAGCTAAATCATCTTTATTATGTGCTATTAATAAATAGTCGTATATTTTTTTATTATGAAGTTCTTCAAAAAAATTATATCTGTCATTTCTAGCTTCAAGCTGAATATTTTTGCCGTTATAGCTGTTAGGTGCTATTTCCTTAACATATATTTCTATATTATATTTTTTAGCCATATCTCGTGCGAATAATTCATCATTTGTAGAATCTTCTCCTCTGAGATTATAATTAACATGTATTATTATTAAATTGAATGATAACTCATCTTTTAATCTGTATGCTATATTAAGTAAAACTTGAGAATCTATTCCGCCTGAATATGCTAAAGCTAAAGTTTTATTTTTTATATCTTCTATATTTGAAAGCAAAAAATTATAAGTTTCTTTTAACATAAAAATATCCTAAAGTTTAAATACAGCATTTTTTTCATTAACAATTATTTTTCTTTCTGTTATAACTGCATTTTTATTATCAATTAAATTTTTATCTGATAATATTTCATTGTTTGCATCATAATCTTTTAATATATTTTTTGAATTAGCATAACAGTAAATGCATCCGTTAGTGCATGTATTATACATTCCTATATCAATACTTTCTATACAATTGCATAATTTTCTTTGGGATTTATCCTTTTTTTCTTTTATAGAATAGCCTAATATTTTTTGTATTCTTTCTTTATCTATGCAGGCAGACTTTTCTACTCTTATATTTGTTATATTATCAAAATCTTGAGAACAGGATTTTAATTTTATATTATTTTTTTCAGATATTTCTTTTATATTTTCTATTAATATAATTTTATCATTGTCATTTATATTTTTAATATTGTTTTTTATCTTTGAATATATTTGCACAAAACTGAATATGCATTCATCTGTATAACCATTTAAACTATCAGCAAAGTTTTTGAAGTTATTTATATGATAATTAGCATTAAAATCATCATTCAAAATAATAGGGTCATATCTCCATATAATTTTTTCTTTACCAAATAATTTGCTTATAGTTTGAAAATTTCTTATTAATAATTTTTTATTAGGTATATTTCTTTCTATATTTTTATCATAAGGTGTGATAGTAAAATGCAGATAAAATTTGTACCCTAAATCTCTAACTTCTTTTAGAAAATCAATATTAGGATTCTTTGACCAAAACACTATTATATCAACTATATTTTTATTTAATGGTATTTTGTAGAAATTATTTTTACTTATAGGATTTTGTGTAATAACATATTTTTCTTTCAATCTATTCAAAAACCATTTAGTATGTAAAGAAGGTATATCGGTTCTTCTGCTTGCACTTATTATCATTTTGTATTTAGTTTAAAATACGCCCATTTTCTTTCTTTGTGATAATTTTACACCAAAGGCATCATGTCCGGGATATAATAAAGTATCATCATCTAAAGCAAATACTTTTTTGGATATGCTTTCTTCTAATGTAGCAAAATCACCTGTAGGAAAATCTGTTCTTCCTATTCCATATGCGAATATTGTATCGCCGCAGAATAAATGTCCTTCAGTATAAAAGCATACTCCGCCTCTTGTATGTCCAGGTGTATGTATAACCTTGAACTCTACATCTTTTAATTTGAAAGTGTCCCCATCATTGAATTGTATTTCAGGGCTTTGGCATTTTATTACGCTTCCTAAATATGAACTTACATTCAAACTTCCGTCCTGAAAGAAATCATAATCCATACTATGAACGCAATGAGGAACATCTGGAAATTCTTTTCTTATATCATCTGCACCTGATATATGGTCAAAATGCCCGTGAGTATATATCACTCTTACTAGCTTTTTTCCTTCTAATACTTTTTTATAAGCATTATAATTATTTAATTGTGCTGCATCTATAATCATAGCTTCATCATCAGCTATTACCACATAAGAATTCATACCGTACATATTATTGTTTATGCAATATATTTGTAATTCGCTCATTATTATTTCTCCTGTTTTTAGTAAATTATTTTTTTTCTGTATCTGTAAGGAAAATGTCCATAGTATCAAGCATTCCTGACATAGTATTATATTTGATTATTTTTCTTGTTTCATCATCTTTTTCTATATAAGCTGCTATTTTAGGAAGAAATATTGAGAATGGTATTCCTTCTATTTTAATTTCCATTTCATAGCATTCTTTTTCTTCATTTTGTATTTTTATCTTTTTTATTCCATTATTAAGTATAGATACTCTTATTTTATTATCTTTGGAAGTCATAGGCATAATGATATTCATTTCATTTGTTGCCTCAAGAGGAAAAGTTCTTGCTATTTGATAGGCTCCGTACATAGAGAATATAGCTAAAGAACCTTGAGTATTTGTGTAATTCACTTTGCCTCTTATATCGAATGTATGCTCCATAGTACCAAAATCATAATAATCTATTGTTTTATTATAAACGGTTCTCATATTTACTAAATCTATTTTAGAATACATTTCTGACTTTCTGATATTAGTCATCATACTTTCTTCTAATAAAAACGGATCTTTTAACTTATTTGTTACATAGCCTTTTATAGAAGTTTCTTTAACGTTCCAATATCCGTTATTGTCTATAGAAGTTTCTGTGTATATTATTACAGCGTTATTTTTCTTTCCTGATACTCCCTTATGTACAAAATATTCCTTTTTTTGAAAAGACGGAATATTTGTATAAGAGTAATATTGTGCAAATAAAAATGAATTTAATATAAAAAAAATTATCAATATGTTTTTCATCTCAATATAATAACCTTAAAAATACAAATTTCAATATATATTTCATACATTTTTTATTTTTAATATATTGCCTTTGGTGTCTATTATGATTATATTCCCATTAATTTCTATTTCATATTTATTTTTTCTTTTAATGATTCTGTATATATTGAAGCTTGTATATTTATCTTTTATAGTTTTTATTATCTCTTTTTCTATAAGATCATCTTCAGCAAGTTTTTCTATTATATTAAATGGTATTTCATTTCCATTTCCTATTATGGAAGTCCATTCTCCTTTTGTGTTAAAATTAATTGAACTTCCTCCTTTAAATACTGCACTATATGATGAATTAAATGTTACTTTAAATAAATAGTATTCAGAGAAATATGTTTCTATAAAATTTCTTGCTTTTTGAGGCAGGCTTTTTGATGAAAGAATATCCATAATTATCCTTGTTTTTCTAATAGAAATTATTTATTGTATTCCAATGATATTTTTATTTATTTTCTTCGTTCTTTTCTTTTTCTATCATATCTTCTAAATAAGCCTTTAAGAAAATATAATTATGAACATCTGCAAGATTTTGATTATTGTTGATTTTTTTGTTTAGAAATTCTACTAATTCTTCTTTTGTTTTCATATAAGCTCCTTTAATAATTTAAGTAATAATTTGCGTTAAACAATATAATATTATTTGCAGTATGTCAATCTATAATTAGTAGATAGAATTGCTTAAAATACAGTATTAAAAATGTATTTGAATCTAAATGATTTTAACTTTTTTATAAAAAAATTATACTATTATTTTTAAGCTTTTTTTGTTTTTAAAATATTTCCGTCATAATCTATATAAATGTAATATGCATCGTCTACTTTAAACTCATAGCCTTTGCTTCTTTTATATATATTATTTATGCTTGTATATTTGTTTTTTATGATATTCATAATTTTACTGTCAATAAATTTTTCTGCTGTACTTATCTGTATTATTTTTCTATTTCCTATTATAGAAGTCCATTCACCTTTTATATTGAAGTTTATAGATGAACCGCCTTTAAAAATAACCATATAATGAGAGGATACTGCAGCACTATACACTTCATAATCATTAAAGTATGTATTTACAAATTCCTGAATATTATTAGGAAGAGAGGTGTATGGTACGAACTGAATATTTCTTTCATCATCAAAAAATAAGAATGAGGAAGACACTATATATAATATTGATATTAAAAAATAAAATTTTATATTATATTTAGTCATAATTCTTTCCTCCTTATATTAATAATTTTAAATATATATTAAAAGTCAAATATTTCAATATAAATAAAAAAGTAAAAAATCGTACTTTTTCTATTGACAAACAAATAAACTTGTATATAATACTTCATTACTAATAGTACGAAATAAGACTATATTTAAAAGGAGTTTATTATGATGAATATTCAAAAAATGGATAAGTCTTTTTTCAAATATGTTTTACCTGCTATAGTATCAACTATGCTTGGAGGATTTTATATAGTTGTAGATGGTTTTTTCGTTGGTAATTCTATGGGAGATATTGGGCTTACTGCAATTAATTTAGTTTATCCTATAGGTACTTTGCTTATGGCAGCAGCTATTATGCTTGGTATGGGAGGCTCTGTTATAATGTCAACATATCTTGGAGAGGGTAATATAGAAGGATTTAATAAGGCTAAAGTAAATACTTTTATTTCTCTGATATTAGCTAGTATATACCTAAACAACTATATTTTGTCAATTTTCAAACAGATGAAAGTTCTCTGCTAATGCTATTGATAATTCACGTTTCCATTTATTACTTTTCT
>CASGDY010000001.1 GCA_949300355.1 uncultured Brachyspira sp. | reverse complement strand
CTGTTAATTGAGCACCTTCTAAATTTTGTGTTGCACCTTGAAATGTAACTGTCATATTTTTAACTCCTTAAACAATTATTTTTATTAAAAAATGAAAATAATTATTAATTTAATTATTTAAAGAAAATATATAATTATTAAAAAAAAAGTCAATAAAAAAATATTACAATTATATTCTTTTTATAGATTCTAATAATTTTAGTCTTATTAAAAATTCTTTATTGTATTTTATATCTATATTAACATCTTTTTTTGTGAAAGGATGAACAAAATGAATCTCTTTAGCAATTAAAGCAAAACCTTTCATTTTGTAAATATCAGCATTTTTTGAGTATATTTTATCTCCTATTATAGGATATCCAATATATGAAAGATGCACTCTTATTTGATGAGTCCTGCCTGTCAAAGGCTTTAACTCAAGCAAAGTATGTTCATTTAATCTTTTTAAAACTTTGTAATGAGTTATTGCCGATTCTCCGCCTTCTTTTACTGATAATGGAATTCTTCTATTAGGATTTTTTTTGTCAATGCCTATTGATATATCTATTGTACCTTTTTCCTTTTCTACTTTTCCCTGAACTATAGCATGATAAACTTTATTAATAGTTTTATCTTTGAAAGATTCTTCAAAATATTTTTTAGTTGCTTCATCTCTGGCAAGAATAACTATTCCTGAAGTAAATTTATCTATTCTATGAACTAAATATAAATTATCAATATGAGTATATTCTTTTTTTATTATCTCTATTAAATTATTATCAACTTCTACTCCGGCTTCTTTATTAATGGCAATAAAATAATCATCTTCATAAATAATTTTCATTTTATATTCACTTTATAATTTTTCTATAATTAAAGATATTCTAGTAAAAAAGTAATTCACATTCCTCAAACTCTCAGCAATAAGAAATATTAACTTTTCTCTAGTTTCTCTTTCTCCCCTCTCGCACATAAGTATAGTTGCTGAGAGAATAGTTTGAAGTATGCTTGCTTTTTTCTGATATTCTTTTACAAGATTCATAGTTTCATTGTATAATTCATCTATATTATTCAAATTATTATTTATATTATTGTATGTGCTTGATAAAATATTTCTGAACTCTTCTAATGTATTTTTTAATTCTATATATGCTTTTTTTATATCAGTATCATTATCTTTTTTATATATGCTATTAGCAATATTCAATGCCTTATCTCTTATATTATCAAAAACAAAATTTTCAATACTACCCTCTTTTATGGAATCTATCTTTACAGCTTCTTTAGTGATTCTCTTTATCTTCATATTTGAATATCTATCTTTGAATTCATTAAAATATTCCATCTGACTTTCAAACACAAATTCTGTAGGAGGATAATTATCTATATTCGTATTATTTTTTATAGTATTGAAATAGTATGATTCATAAGTTTTTAATTTATTAGTTTTGTTCACCATATATTCATAAGAAAGTGCATGTTTCATATGTCTTTCATAAAAAGGATAGCTATTATCAAATCCTATTAATAATACTTCATCTAAACCAATATAATTAGCAAAATCTATCATAGTAGTTGCCACAGTACTTGAAGTTGTAAGGCATGATAATTCAGTGAAGCCTTGAATATATTTTATTATTCCTAAATTTTCAGATGAAGTAAATCTTATAATATCAGCATTTATATTTCTAGGTATTATTTTATTTGCCGATATATCCATAACTAAATATGGGAATGCTCTATTCTCATAAACAAAATCCAAAGAATTAAAAAATCCTCCGTCTACAGTAATTACAAAATCAGGTATTATACCATGTTTACATAATACACTGTAACTAGTATCTACGCATATAATAAAAAAATTTTCTCTTTCTTTTTTTATATATTCTATGCTATGCTTTAATGTAGGGCCGGGACATATAAGCAATGCTTTGAATCCTTTAAATACATTTTTAAAATGAATTATATCTGATGATTTCTTTATGTACTCACTATTAAATATTATATTTTTAGTCCATATATTTTCAAAATACATATTAGTAAATATATTGGATATTTCTTTCTCCATTATATTTAATATCTGAGTATAAAATATATTGGCATTATCCTTTTCTTCTTTAGTAAGCGACGGAAGAATAACCAAATTGATGCCGTTTATACTTTTATAATCTATGATATTGTTTATATAATCAATACTATCATCTTTATATACAAAAAATATATTACTTTTATCCGTATTATATATATTATAATACGAATATTTGAAAACTGCAGCATCCTCTATAACAACTATTATTTTAAGAGTTTTTATAATTTCCTTATTAAAATAATCATCAATATTTTCAAGCAGGTATTTTAAAGTATATCCTAATCCATATCCGTATATTATAAGCAGATTTTTATTTTTATTTATATTTTCTAATGCTCTTTTGCATTCATTATTTATATTATATTTACTATGTAAAGCTCTTCCATTTTTAGAAATTATTGTAATATTATCTTTATTTTTTTCTATTTTGTATGAAGCGTCTAATTCGCTCTTTTCTTCTTTTAACAAATTATGCAGTTTTACAGATATATTCATCTATTTATAATAACAAAAAAAATATAAAAATCAAATATATAGTAAAATATATAATAAAAAATAATTGACAATATTGATAATTATTATAAATTATAGTGGTATAACATTTATGAGGTATTTTTATGTCAACTTCACCATTAGGATATAATACTAAAACAGGAAAACCATATAAAGTAATGGTTATAGATGATTCTAGTACTATAAGATTAGCTGAAAGAAAGATATTGTTATCAGAAAACTTTGAGGTAATATTGGAAGCTGACGGTGCTATGGATGCTTTAACAAAGCTTAGAGAAGCAGTAGATAAACCGGATATAATAATGATGGATTTTGAAATGCCGCAGATGAACGGAATTGATTTGTTGAAAAGAATAAGAGCATTAAATATAGACGCCAAGATAATAGTTGTTACTTCTTATGCCAATAAAGGAGTATTGATGGAGTTCTTAAAATTAAAAGTAGACGGATATGTTGTAAAGCCGGTTCAGCGTCAGACTGTAATGTATCATTTAGCTAAGGTAATAGGAAGAGAAGATTATTTAAAATAGAATTATTCTATTAAATCTATAATTTATTTTTTATATAATAAGATCTGAAACCAATTTTCAGAAATAAAAAAGATATTGTTATAATAGTATAGTGCGAATTATATATTTTCTTCTTTATTATAGTATAATTTATATATTGATAATTTTACGATAAAATGTTATAATTGTAGGAATATTTTTTAAGGATATAGATATATGGCAGTAAAAAAGAATAAAGAAGATAATTCGGAAGAAAGACAATATTCCACACTGACAAAAGATATCTTGAAAAGAGTAGATCATATTTCAATAGAAAATGAATTAAGAGAATCTTATCTAACTTATGCTATGAGCGTTATCGTATCTAGGGCATTACCTGATGTTAGAGACGGATTAAAACCCGTTCATAGAAGAATACTATATGCAATGTATGATGCTAATCTTACTCATGATAAGCCTTATAAGAAATCGGCGGCTACGGTAGGAGAAGTTTTAGCTCGTTATCACCCTCATGGTGATTCTGCTGTTTATGGTACTATGGTAAGAATGGCACAGGATTTCTCTATGCGCTATTTGCTTGTAGACGGACAGGGAAACTTTGGTTCTATAGATGATGACCCGCCTGCAGCAATGCGTTATACTGAAGCTAGAATGACGCGTTTTGCTGAAGAGATGCTTAATGATATAGAAAAAGAAACTGTAAAATTCGTACCAAACTTTGATGATTCAAGAACTGAACCTTCTGTACTTCCTGCAACAGTGCCTCAGCTTTTAGTTAATGGAAGTATGGGTATTGCTATAGGTATGGCTACTAATATGCCTCCTCATAACCTTAAAGAGGTTGTAAATGCTATAGTTTATTATATAGATCATCAGGATGCAGAAATTAAAGACTTGATGCGTTATATACAAGGCCCTGACTTCCCTACTGCTGGAATTATATACGGTAAAGAGGGAATAAAAGAGGCTTATACTACAGGAAAAGGCAGAATTAAGTTAAGAGCCAGACTTGAAATAGAAGAAACTAAAAGAGACAGAGAAGCTATAGTAGTAAAAGAACTTCCTTACGGAGTTGTAAAAACTACTTTGCATGAAAAAATAGCTGAATTAGTTAAACAAGGCAAAATTGAAGGTGTAGCAGATATAAGAGATGAATCAAGCAATAGAGCCGGTATTCGTCTTATAATAGAGCTTAAAAAAGGCGTTGCTACACAGATAGTTCTTAACCAATTATGGAAGCATACCGATTTAGAAACAACTTTCGGTATAATAAACCTTGCTTTGGTTAATGGCGAGCCTAAAGTATTAAACTTAAAAGAACTTATCAAATATTTTGTTGATCATAGAGTTGAAGTAATAACTAGAAGAACAGAATATGATTTGAATCAGGCTAAAGCTAAGGCTCATATATTAGAAGGCTTATTAATAGCACAGGCTAATATTGAGGAAGTTATAAGAATAATAAGAGAAAGCGAAAATACTGACGCTGCTAGAAACACTCTTATGAATAGATTTAAACTTTCTGAAAAACAGGCTCAGGCTATACTTGATATGCCTCTCAAACGCTTAACTGCTTTAGAAAAATTAAAAATAGAACAGGAATTACAGCAATTAAGAGAATTTATAGCTTATTGTGAAGATTTGCTTGCTCACCCAGAAAAAATACTTGCTGTTATCAAAGATGAACTAAAAAAAATAGCTGAAAAATACGGCGATGACAGAAGAAGTGAAATAATAGGAAAGACAAATGACACTGAAATAGATGAAGAAGATTTGATACATGATGAAGATGTAGCAGTATCTATCACTACTCAAGGATTCATTAAGAGAGTACCTGCTTCAAGCTATCGTACTCAAGGCAGAGGCGGCGTAGGTGTTCAAGGCGGCAAATCTCAAGGAGAGCATTATATAGAACATTTATTTGTTGCTTCCACTAAAGACTATTTATTCATATTTACAGACAGAGGCAAAGCCTTCTGGATGAAAGTGCATGAAATTCCCGCTTTAACTAAAATATCTCAAGGTAAAAGTATCAAATTTATACTTAATTTAGCACCTGAAGAAAAGATTACAAGCTACTTTACAGTATCCGAATTTGACCCTAAACAATCTATAATCATGGTTACCAAAATGGGTACTATAAAGAAAATGGAATTAAAACATCTTGAAAATGCTAAAAAGAGAGGAATACTCGCTTTAACATTAGAAAATAATGATGAATTAGTTGCCGTTTCACCTGTACAAACAGGAGATGATTTCATTATGACTACTGCTGCAGGACTTGCTTTAAGAATCACTGAAGAGAAAATCAGAAAAATGGGAAGAGCTGCTGCAGGAGTTAAAGGTATTGCTTTAGACGATGATGATGTTTGTGTATCAGGAAATGCTATACATAAAGGCGAATCATTAATAGTTATTACAGAAAATGGAATAGGAAAAAGACTTTCTTCAAAACAATTCAATGTTAAAGGAAGAGGCGGCAAAGGACAGATTTATATCAAGCCGGACAATAAAACTGGAAATGTTGTCAGTGTAAAAACTGTGGGCGATAAAGATGAGATAATGGTTGTTACTACTGATGATATGACTATAAAAATCAAAGCTGATTCTATACCTGAACTTGGAAGAAATGCTAAGGGTGTAAAAATCGTTAATATTTCTGATGGTGCTAGGGTTAGTGATTTAGCTGTCGTACCTGCCGATGATGAAGAAAAGAAATAATAAATAATTTTCTTACAATAGATTAAAGCCTATATATTTTTATATATAGGCTTTAATTTTTAAAAAAATTTGTATTTTTGTGAAATTTTATTATATTAATAATATAAGGGAATACGTATTCAGAAATATTTGAAATAAAAGTTATTTTATTTCTTAAATCTTTAATTTTAATTAATTACAATTTTTTTGTTAAAGAAAAAAATTACTTATCAAACATGTAAAAATATAGATAATATTAATATGTTATATTTTAGGATTAAATTATGGATACTACATTAAAACTGCCTTATGAAGCTGAAATTTTTATAAAGAGTAAATTCCTTAAAGCACAAATAGTAGAACTTGAAAAAATAGACAATATTTTTAAAGTAGAACTTGATAATGAAGTATTTATCACATTCGATGAAGACGCAACTGGATTTCTATCAACAGCCAAAAAAGACTCCCTGAAGCTGTTATACCAGATGTAGTTCAAAATAAAATAAGCAAATTAAAAAGATTTGAAACAAAATATCAATATGAAAATTTAGATATTAATGAGATAAGAAGAATCATTAATTCTTATAGGGTAATATTAGATCATTATTTAGAAATGCATATATACAGCAATTAAATCATTTCAAACAGCGAACTATTTTACCATTAGACATTTCATAAACATTATTAGCATAGGCTGCTATATTATGGGCATGTGTAACCATAATTATAGTAGTTCCTTGTTTATTTAATGTTGTAAGTATTTCCATCAAAGTTTTTGTAGTTGCAGGATCAAGATCGCTTGTAGGCTCATCGGCTATTAAGCATTTACAGCCATAAGCTAATGCCCTTAATATAGCAACCTTTTTCATTTCTCCTCCTGACAAATTAGAGGCTTTAGAATATGCTTTATCTTTAAGAGCAAATAATTCTATATTTTCTTTAGTTTGATTTATTTTTTCTTCTGTAATTTTATGTTTGAAAGCTAAAGGCATTAATATATTATCTATAACGCTTATAGTAGGTATAATCACAGGATACTGAAATATATAAGAAAAATATTCTCTTCTAAAACTGGCAAGAACATCTTCGCTGGCACCATTTAATTTGAAAGAGTCATAATATATAGTTCCGCTTGTAGGTTTAAGTATGCCGCCTATAATACTTAACAATGTACTTTTACCGCTTCCTGTATGTCCTACAAAACTTATAAAATCACCTTGATTGATATCCAAACTAATATCTTCACAAGCATTGCACTGATTAACTCCCAAAGGGAAAACCTTTGATACATTGATTATTTTTATATTCATAGTGTTCCCCTCAGATCATCATAAGGATCTTTGTGTAAGAGTATAGAATTAGAAACAAAAGCTCCTATCATAAAACCTACTATTAGCACAGCATTAGCTAATAATACCACATAAGCACCATTTATTACATCAGAAAATTCTATTAAAGTTAATATATACGAACTATATCTTAAATATAATATAAGCATTTCTATAATACAAATTAAAAATGATACTAAAGGATATAAAAGGCTTATTAATATTGCTAATTTTCTTATAGCTAATTTAGTAGCTCCGAATATACGCAAAGTAGAAAACATTCTGCTGTTTTTGGAAAATATATATGAACTGGATATTGCAGAATATAGTACCCCTATTATAAATATTCCTATAAATAAAGCATATATAGAAAACTCTCTAAAGAAAGGTATATTTTCATTTAATAATATTTCATATTTCCATACCAAACTGAATATAGAAGTTACAGCCATAAGCTGAGATAATGAAATAAATATTATTATTGAAAAAACAATACTTCCTTTAATAAGTTTTGAAGCATATCCTATAGTTGAATTATACACAATAAAAACCTTTTATTTTTTTTACCTATTAGCAGTATCTTTGTAAAATATAATACAGGTACTTCTAAATTCAATATCGATATTATTCATAATTACTTAAGCAAATTATTTTTTCTTACTAATTAGTAATTATCTTAATGTTCCGAATTCTATTGTGTTAAAATTATCTACTTCTTCTATAAAAGGTATAGGATATTCGGACATATCTTTACCTTCTCTTAAAGTATTGTATATAGTCAAATTATTTTTCTTCCAATCTGATAATCTTTTTTTGTATTCTTTTGTATATCCTGAAGTCATTTCTAATCTTCCATTATTCAATATAAAACCTACAAACATATCTACTTTATCATTAGGTATGGAATCTCTTACATCATGAGCAACATAACTTAAAGGCATTTTTTCATAATAATAAGCATTAGTTCCGCTTTCTGCATACAAAAATATTCCTGTACCTCTTTTCATACCATTTACTTTATATTCAACATTTCCATTTTCTTTAAATGTATATAAATATCCATTAGGAGCTAGTACACTTTTTCCTTTAACCGCTTTTATCCACACACTATTATATTTACTTTGAGAAACTTTAACATTAGAAGCACAAGATGTTATAGTAAATAACAATATCACTATACTATACAATTTCAACATAAGAGTCCTTAATAAAATATTTTCTATATTCTCGGCATCAAAATTATTTATTATATAAAATTATATTTATATTAATTTTTCATAGTCTTTTCATTATGAACTATTGCTATTTAATAAAATAATATTTATTATATACAGATATTTTTAATACCTTATATAAACGGTAAAAGTAATATGCATAATAATGAATCAATATATACTGAATTAATAGAAAGATTTTCAAAAAGCGAAGAATTTTTAAATTTTGATATAAAAACTGCCAAAAGTTTAACAGGACTTAAAGGCGGAAGCGATTCTTTATTTTTTGCATCTCTTTTTAATAATGATGAAGAAAGTATTTTAATAATCAAAGAAAATGAAAGCGATGCTATGCTTTTAAGCCAATCTTTAAATTTTTACAATATACCTAATTATTATTTTCCTGATTATGATACTGTTCCTTTTACAAAAATGTCCCCTGTCACAGATATAGCACAGGATAGAATAAATATTTTATATAAATTAATAAATAAAGAGAAATGTATAATAATAACAACTATAAATGCTGTAACTAGAAAATTGCCAAATAGAAATGATTTGAAAAAACTGCCTATATATTTAAATGTAGGCGATAAATTGGATTTGGATAATTTAAGATTAACATTATATGATTTAGGATATGTTATAGAGAGAGAAGTTGCTGAAAAAGGCACTGCTTCTGTGAGAGGAAGTATAGTAGATGTATTTTCTGTAGAATATGATAATCCTGTTAGAATAGAATTATTTGATGAGGAAATAGAAAGTATAAGATTATTCAATATAGAAGACGGAAGATCTTTCAAAAGCGTAGAAAATATAATTATTTATCCTGTTAGAGAAGCTATTTACAGCGATTCGGCGGTAAGCGAATTTTTAAATAATAATGAAATTGAAGATGAACTTAAAGACAATATAACAAAAAGAAAGTATTTCGCCGGAAGTGAAACATTACTGCCTATTTTTTATAATGATTTAGAAACTATATTTGATTATTTTGATTATGGCTATATATTTATTGATGATGCTTTAAAATTAAAAAATAAGCTTATAACTATTATAGATACTATAAAAGAAAATTTTAATGATATAGATAATATGTTTACTATAATAGAAGATATTTATAAACTTTATATTGATAATAATTATTTTTCTGAAATAGTAAAAAAGTCAATAAATATATCACCTTTCATAACGGATATAGATATATATAAATTCCATTTTGAAGAAGGTGTTTCTTTTAAATCGAGATTAACAGACTTCCTTGATTATGTCAAAGAATATAGAGAGAAAGATTATTTAATTATACTATCTACAGGACATCATGATCAGGCATTGAGATTTTATAAGATAATGCAGGATTTATCGCCTACTATCATAACTGAAAATGAAATAGAAAATAATAATGAAGAAAAAGATTATCAAGATAAAGAAATAACTGATAATAAAGAAATAAACAATAATGATAATTTAGAAAATTCTGAAAATAATAATGAAGATAATAAAGAAATAATTCTTGAAAATACTAGTAAAAAAGAAGAAATAAAAAAAGATTATTCAAAAAATGAAAATAATTTTTATATAATAACAACACAAGCATCATCAGGATTCATAAAAGATGATATAAAAACAATATTCATAGCGGACTGGGAAGTATTCGGAAGAAAAAGAAAAAAGGTAAGAAAGATACCTAAAGTTAATAAAAACTTAATAGAAACATTTGTAGATTTGAATGTCGGAGATTATGCTGTTCATGTTAATTATGGTATAGGAAAGTATTTGGGACTTACAAGAAAAATGTCCAATGGTAAAGAAAAAGATTATATAACATTGGAATATGCCAAAGGAGATAAACTTTATATACCTGTAGAGCAGATGAACTTCGTACAGAAATATATATCCGGTCATGGAGAAGCCCCAAAATTAACACAGTTAGGCGGAAGTGCTTGGGATAAAATAAAGAGTAAAGCTAGAGAAGATGCATTAGCTACTGCAAGGGAATTAATAAAACTTTATGCTATAAGATCCAATATCAGAGGAAATGTTTATGGGCCTGACACTCAATGGCAGGACGATTTTGAAGCTTCATTTCGTTATGAGGAAACAGTTGATCAGTTAAGGGCTATTAATGATATAAAAGATGATATGGAAAGCGGCAAGATGATGGATAGGCTTGTATGCGGAGATGTTGGATTTGGAAAAACAGAAGTGGCATTCAGAGCGGTATTTAAAGCTATAATGGCAGGAAAACAATGTGCTATACTCTGCCCTACTACAATATTATCTCAGCAGCATTATAATAACGCTAAAAAAAGATTTGAAGACTTCCCTATTAGAATAGAAGTTTTAAATAGATTCGTTACAAGCAAACAAGCCAAGAAAAATAAAGAATTATTAAAAACAGGTTCATGCGATTTAATAGTTGGAACTCATATGCTTTTATCAAAAGATGTAGAGTTTAAAAATCTAGGGCTTATAGTTATAGATGAAGAGCAGAGATTCGGAGTTAAGCATAAAGAGGCATTGAAAAAATTAAGATTGGAAACTGATGTTCTTACGCTTTCAGCTACTCCTATACCTAGAACTTTAAATATGGCTTTAACAGGAATAAGAGATATTAGCATAATAGAAACACCTCCATTGAACAGAATACCTGTAAAAACTTTCGTTACAGAGTTCAGCGAAGATACGGTTGTTACTGCTATAGAAAGAGAATTAAAAAGAGAAGGACAAGTATTCTATCTTTATAATAGAATAGACACAATAGAATCATTCGCACTTATGATAAAAAAACTTTGTCCTAAAGCAAGAATATGTGCTGCACATGGAAGAATGACAGGACATCAGCTTGAAAAAATTATGGGAGACTTTATTAATCATAAATATGATATATTAGTTTCTACTACAATAATAGAAAACGGAATAGATATACCTAATGCCAATACTATACTAATAGATAATGCAAATAAATTAGGATTATCCGAGCTTTATCAATTAAGAGGAAGAGTGGGAAGAAGCGACAGGGAAGCTTATGCTTATATGTTCTATCCTAGCGATTTAGCATTAACAGAAGTTGCATATAAAAGACTTGAAGCCATATCAGAACATACAGATTTGGGTGCAGGATTCAAAATAGCTATGCGTGATTTAGAAATTAGAGGTGCAGGAAATATTTTAGGTAAAGAACAATCCGGTATGATATATCAGGTTGGTTATGAATTATATACTCAAATGCTAGAAGAAGCTGCAAATGAATATAAAGGCGAAATAAAAGAAGTAACATTCGATACCGTTATAGACTTAAAGCATAATTTATTTATTCTAGATTCTTATATAGCCGATTCAAAAGAAAAAATATCCGCTTATAAATTAATAATGCGTTCACAAAGCGATGAAGATATTGAATATGCTAAAGAGTTTATGATAGATAAATATGGCAAACTTCCGAAAGAATTGGAAGATATTTTCGATATAGCAAAAATAAAAATCATATTAAAAAGAATGAGAATATTATCAGTTATAGAAGGACAGTATAATATATATCTTAAACTTGATAAACTCTCAAAAATAGATACTGATAAACTTATAAAATTAATCAATACAAAAAATTCAGGAGTTTATTTCGATAAGGATAATCTTAATCAATTAATAATACCGGTTATACATGAAAAAGAAAATGATATAGAATGGAAATTAGAAAAAATAAAAAATGTCATCCTAGAAATAGAAGGCGAAAATTATACAGCAGATACTAATTCAAAAAATGATAAGAATATGAATGATAATCAAGAAGAGCATTCTAAAATGAGCATAGCAGAAGCTAATATAAAAAATAACAAAAACAATAGAAAAAGAACCGTATCAAGAAGATCGCCTAAATTAATAAAAGTAAATAAAAAATAATTATAATATTTGATTCATTTAAACTATATTAAGTATGATAATATGCTACAAATTATACTTAATATAGTTTTTTTATGTATTTTTTGATTGAAATTGATTATTTTTGATTGATTTTGATTGATTTTTATAGTTTTTTTGATATAATTATTAATATAAAGATTAGAAAAAGGAATGATAAAGGTGCTGAAAGTAAGCAGATACGAATTGATTTTTGAAGTTATAAAAGAGAAAAAGAATATCAAAATTGAAGAATTAATTGAAAGACTCAATGTATCAGAGACCACAATTAGAAGAGATTTAACATTCTTAGAAAATGCCGGAAAGATAAGAAGAGTTCATGGAGGTGCTATATTAGTTGATACTCAGGAAGAAAGTTTAATATATAAAAAAGAAATATACTCAGAGGAAAAAGAAAAAATAGGAAAATTTGCTGCTTCATTAGTTGAAAGCGGCAATACAATATATTTAGATGCTGGAACAAGTGTTTTTGCTATGATTAAATATTTAGCCGGCATAGAAAATATAAAAGTAGTAACTAACGGATTAAGTCATATAGAGGAACTTTATAACAAAAAAATAGAAACATACTTGATAGGCGGAAAGATGAAAATGCTTACAGGTGCTTTAGTTGGAGCTAGTGCCGTTTTATCAATAAAGAATTTTAATTTTGATTTGGCATTTATTGGAGCAAATGGAATAGATATTGACGGCTACTCTACCCCCGACAGTGAAGAAGCTTTGATAAAAAGTGAAGCTGCTTCAAAAGCAAATAAAACTTATTTCCTATGCGATGAATCAAAATTAAAAAAGAAAAGTTTGATTAATTTTTATAACTTGGAAGATTCTTATTTGATAACAAATGCAAAAGAAATAGATGATAATATAAAAAACAAATTAAAAGATTTATACATTGTCAATTAATAAAAAGTGAGGGATTATTTATGATATATACTTTAACATTAAATCCGGCTGTAGACTATTATATAGACATGAATAACTTTGAAGAGGGAGATTTAAACAAAGTTAATAATGCCTATACATTAGCCGGAGGAAAAGGAATTAATGTTTCCAAAGTTTTAAAAAATTTCAATATTGATTCTATTGCTTTGGGATTCTCTGGAGGCTTCACAGGAGATTATATAAAAAAGCATCTTAAAGGATACGGCATAAAAGAAAATTTTATTGATTTAGAAGAAGATACAAGAATCAATATAAAATTAAAAACAAATAAAACAGAAAGCGAAATAGCAGGAAAATCTCCTAATATTTCAAAAGAAAAAGTTAATGAATTATTAAACTATATAAAAAACAATATAAAAGAAAATGATATATTGGTTTTATCCGGAAGCGTTCCTAATTCTATTGAAAGTTCTATATACAAAGATATTATATCAAATGCAAATAAAAATATAAAAGTAATATTAGATGCCAGAGATGAAGCATTCAAATTCGGATTAAAAGAAAAAGTATTTCTCACAAAACCTAATAAAAAAGAATTAAGCGAATACTTTAATAAAAATATAGAATCAACAGATGAAATAATAAAATATGCAAGAGAACTAATAAAAGAAGGAAGCGAAAATGTAATAGTTTCTTTAGGAAAAGATGGTTCTATACTTGTAACAAAAGATGAGGCATATATTGGAAATGCACCAGAAGGAAAATTGATTAGTTCTGTAGGTGCTGGGGATTCAATGGCGGCTGGTATAGTTTACGGCATAAGCAATAATTTAAATATAATTGATTCTTATAAATATGCTATAGCAAGCGGAAGTTCTACAGCATGTTCTGAAGGGTTAACTACATTTGAAAATATGAATAAGTTTCTAGAAAAAGTAGAAATAAAAAAAATTAATTAAAGTTTATAAAGTTAATATAAATGGAGGCTAAAAATGCTAAAAGATGTTATAACTTTAGATTGTATTAACACAGATCTAAAGGGAACAACTAAATCAGAAATTATAGATGAAATGGTAGATATTCTCTATAATAACGGTAAATTAAATGACAGAGAAGAGTATAAACAAGAAATACTAAAAAGAGAAGCACAAAGCTCAACAGGTATGGAAGAAGGAATAGCAATACCTCATGGTAAAACTAAAGCCGTAAAAATTCCTACTGTTGCAATAGGTATTTCAAAAAAAGGCGTTGATTATGAATCATTAGACGGAGAGCCTTCTCATTTATTTTTTATGATAGCAGCTCCTGAAAACTCAAATGATTCTCATATAGAATTATTATCAAAAATCACTACCCTGCTTCTTGAAGATGATATAAGAGAAGCACTTTTAAATGCAAAAAGCAAAGAAGAAGTTTTAGATATATTAATAAAAAATGCTGAAAAAGATAATGAAAACTCATCATTAAATCAAGAAAATAATAATAGCAGCGATTCATATCAAGTATTAGCCGTAACAGCCTGCCCTACTGGAATAGCACATACTTATATGGCTGCTGATGCCTTGCTTAAAAAAGGTAAAGAACTTGGTATTACTATAAAAGTAGAAACTAATGGTTCAAGCGGTGTAAAAAATGAACTTACAAAAGATGAAATAAAAAATGCCAAAGGTATAATAGTAGCTGCTGATAAAAATGTTGCTATGGAAAGATTTGCAGGAAAGAATGTTGATATAGTAGGAGTAAAAGAAGCAATAAAAAATCCTGAACAATTAATAAAAAATGCTATGAATCAAACAGCTCCTATATATCATAGCAGTGAAGATAACAGTCAAGGTTCAAATAAATTTGCTAAGAAGCCAAAAACAGGCGTATATAAACATTTAATGTCAGGCGTATCAAATATGCTTCCATTCGTTGTAGGCGGAGGTATATTAATAGCATTTTCATTTATGTTCGGTATTAATGCCAGCAATCCGAATGATCCTTCATACAATTATTTTGCTAAACTTTTAAATGATATAGGAGGAGGAAATGCATTCTTCCTAATGGTTCCTGTAATGGCAGCATTCATTGGTATGAGTATAGCTGACAGACCGGGATTTGCTCCTGCTATGGTTGGAGGATTAATATCATTAAACAGCGGCGGCGGATTTTTAGGCGGTTTGATAGGAGGATTTTTAGGAGGATACATCACTCTTTTATTGAAAAAAGTATTTAATAAATTGCCTGAAAGTTTGGACGGAATTAAACCTGTTTTACTATATCCTTTATTTGGTATATTTATTACAGGTGCTATAATGTATTTATTCATCGTTAATCCTATAGCTGCAATCAATACAGGAATTTCAAATTTCTTGAAAAACTTGGGAACAGGAAACTTAATATTATTAGGTGCTTTACTAGGTGCTATGATGTCCACTGATATGGGAGGCCCTATAAATAAAGCTGCTTTCACATTCGGTATAGCTATGATAGCTTCAGGACAGTATGCTCCTCATGCTGCAGTTATGGCTGGCGGAATGGTTCCTCCTTTGGGAATAGCTTTGGCTACTACAATATTCAGAAATAAATTCTCTGCTGATGAAAGAGATGCCGGAAAAACATGCTATGTTATGGGACTTTCATTCATTACTGAAGGTGCTATACCATTTGCTGCATCAGACCCTATAAGAGTAATACCTTCCTGTATGATAGGTGCTGCAATTTCAGGTGCTTTAACTATGGCTTTTCATATAGAACTTAGAGCCCCTCATGGCGGAATATTCGTTTTGCCTATAGTTAATAATCCTGTAATGTATTTAATTGCTATAGTGATAGGTTCTGTTATAACTGCTCTTTTACTTGGATTTATTAAGAAACCTGCGGAAAATTAACATATATCTTCTTAAAAAGGCTGTATCTTTATAAAAAGATACAGCCTAACTTTTTACTTCATAACAAATATAAAACTATTCTAAATAACAATGATGGAATCTATGAAATCCTAGAGGATCATAATAAACGCCTTTTAATTTAGGAGATACAAGCAAAGGTTCTGTATAATAATATATAGGTATTATAGCTTCTTCTTTCATCAGCATTTCCTCTGCTTTATGCATAGTTTCCATTCTAAACTTTTGATCTCCTGAAAGCATAACCTGATTTATTATATCATCATAGACCTTATTACTATAAACACTGTAATTATTAGGAGAATAACTTAAACATAAAGTCATGAAGTTTACAGGGTCATCAAAGTCTCCATTCCATGCTCCTCTTGCCATAGTGATATTTCTGTCATATCTTGTCTGTAAAAATACTGCCCATTCTTCCTGAGTTAAAGTTACATCAATACCAAGATTTTCTTTCCACATCTGCTGAACTGCTTCAAATATTTTCACATGCAGTCCAGGATCTGTTTTAAACTCCATAACAGGAAAGCCTTCTCCATTAGGATATCCTGCTTCAGCCATCAATTTTTTAGCTTCCTCTATATTTTTAGCATATCCTTCTTTACTTACATCTATATACTCTCCGCCGTTTTCTCTGAAATCTCCTTCATAATCAGATATTCCAAAAGGAACTAAAGCACCAGCAGGCTTCTCCCCTCCTCTTGTAATTTGCTCTACTATATAATTTCTATCAATGGCAAGAGATAATGCTCTTCTTACTCTTACATCTTTTAATATTTCATTAGTTAAATTCAAGCAGTAATAATATGAAGATATTCTAGGTTCTATTACTATAAATCCTTCTTCTTGAAGCGTATTTATATCCTGTCTTGGAAAAGATCTTGCAAAATGCAAAGAACCTGCTTTGACTCCTGCAACAGAAGCAGTTTCATTTTCCATAAGAACGAATGTAATCTTATCAGGAACTATATCTTCTACATTCCAATAATTAGTATTTTTTACCATTACAAGACTTTCATCTCTGTTTCTTTCTATAAGTTTAAAAGCTCCATTTCCTATATAAGTATCAGCATTTAAAGTCCATTCATCTTTGTACTGTTCTATAATATCCTTTCTAAGCGGATAAAATGTAGGAAAAGTCAATAGCTCTAAAAAATATGCTGTAGGAGCTTCAAGCTGAACTTCTAAAGTATAATCATCTATCGCTTTTATACCTAAACTTTCTTTAGGCATAGTACCTGCTGTTATTGCTTTAGCATTTTTTACAGGTTCATGCTGATATCCGTATTGACTTCCTGTGGCAGGATCAACAACTCTTTGCCAAGAATAAACAAAATCACCAGCAACAACCGGCTTTCCATCTGTCCATTTTGAATTAGTTCTAAGTTTAAATGTATAAGTAAGTCCGTCCTCGCTTATCTCCCAATTTTCAGCCACTCCAGGAATTAATTTTCCTTTAGAATCTTTTTCTATTAATCCTTCAAATGTATGCATCAAATAAAATACAGCGTCTGAAGTTACATTGATACTAGGATCTATAGTATTTGGTTCAGGGCCTGTATTAATAAATATAGATATACCATCTTCTGATTTATTATTATTTGAACATGATATAATAAATGATATAAAAATCATAAATAAAATAGATATTTTTTTCATAGATATTACTCCTAACATTTTACTTTATATAAATTAATCTTCTAAATAAGCTCTCATAAAACTATGCTGTCCCATAGAATCATACAAAACCCCTCTTAATTTAGGCGATACTAATATTGGTTCATTAGAAAAATATATAGGTATTATAGCCATCTCATTAATTAATAATTCTTCAGCCTTATGCATAGTCATCATTCTATGAGATGAATCAGTAATTAATGTAGCTGTTTTTATCAAATCATCGTATCTTTTATTTGTGTAAAGGCTATTATTATTAGGGGAAGTACTTAAAAATACCGAAAGGAAATTTATAGGATCATTAAAATCTCCATTCCATCCTCCGCTTGCTATTTCAAAATTTTTATCAAATCTTTGAGTAAATAAATCTGATAACTCTAATTCTTCTATATTTACATCAATTCCCAAATTTTCTTTCCACATTTTTTGTATAGCTTCAAATATGCTTCTATGTATACCATAAGTAGTTTTTAAAGTCATAACAGGAAAACCATTTCCATTAGGATATCCTGCAAGAATCATAAGTCTTTTTGCTTCTTTTATATTTTTTTCATAATTTTCTTTAGTTATATCTATATAATCTCCGCCATTTTCTCTAAAATCTCCAAAGAATCCAGGTATGCCGTAAGGTACAAAAGCTGCTGCCGGTTTTTCTCCATTTTTTGTAACTTTTTCAACTATATAATTTCTATCAATGGCTAATGATAATGCTTTTCTAACATTAACATCAGACAATGCTTTATTAGTAGTATTCAAAAAATAAAAATATGTTGATATTCTAGGTACATTATGTATATATCCGGATCTTTGTAATGAAGTTATATGCTCTAACGGAAAATTTCTTGAAAAATGCATCACTCCGTTTTTTACAGAATTCAAAGAGTATTGAGGATCGTTTTTTAATATAAACTCTAATCGGCTTGGTATAACTTCTTTATTATTCCAATAGAATTCATTTTTTTCCATTATAATAACATTATTAATTTTTCTCTCTACGACTTTAAATGGCCCGTTTCCTATAAAAGTTTCTGCTTTTTCTGTCCAATTACTTTCATATTGTTTTATTATATCTTCTCTTAAAGGATAAAATGTAGGATATGATAAAATCTCTAGAAAATAAGTTAATGGCATATCCAATATTATTTCTAATGTATAATCATCTATTGCTTCAACACCTAAATACTTTGTTTCTATTTTACCATTAAATATATCTTTAGAATTATTTATAAAACTATATTGATATGCAAATTTACTTTTAGTATTAGGATCAAAGAGTCTTCTAAAAGAATAAACAAAATCTTTAGCTAAAACAGGATTGCCGTCAGACCAATAAGCATCTTGTCTTAATTTAAATGTATATACAAGTCCGTCAGCACTTATAGTCCAGCTTTCAGCAGCTGCAGGTATTATTTTACCATCTTTATCTTTGCATACTAATCCTTCAAATATCTGATTTAAATATATTAAACTGTCTCCTGTAACATTTTTGCTTGGGTCCATAGTATGCGGTTCCTGTCCTATATTTATAATCAATGAAAAATATTTTCCCTGTGGAGGTGTATGAGTAATGGTTTCCTCTATTTTTGTACAAGATATAGCTAAAGACATAAAAATAATGATGAAAATATAAGACTTTTTAAACATTCTATTATCCAAATGATATTTATTTAAATTAAGTATATATTTTATAACATATAATGTCAAATAATATTATTTTATTAGTTTGAAATATTCTATTATATTTTTTAACTCTTCAGATTCATCAGTAAGAGATTTATCGTTTTCAGAAACTTCATTTACAATTTTATAATTTTTATTTGATTTATTATTATTGGGAATTGTTGATATATAATCTTCAGAGACTTTATAATGTTTGCCTTTCAATGCATCAATAACATCATTTAAATATTCTATAGTATTATTATCTGAATTCATATCTATAATGATATCATTTGATTTAATTTTAGATTTATTTTCATTAAAGAAAGTTATTACAGGTATTACTTTCCTATTTATAATATTAGGTATCATAATAACTATTAGAATAATCATTATAGAAATCATAATTCCAATAATTATTGAAATTTTATAATTATTTTTTAATACCATCATTGACGGTATTGCAACTTCAATTCCCCAATATACATCATCAAATAAATTTATAGGCTTTACAATATAAAAATACCTATTAGAATTTTTAACATTATATTTTTCTGCTATTAAACTTTCATTAGACTTTATCATATCTATAATATTATAATTATCATAAGGATGATATAAATTGGTAAAATTTTCGCCTATGATCTCAATATCTGTATTACAATAAATAATATTTCCATTATTATCAAATAAAGTAGTTGAGATATCATCTTCTTTGTTGAAATTCATACTATCTGAACTTACATCCAAACCTATTACACCTATAATATTATCATCTTCTGAATATATAGGCATTAAACAAGTTTGAATTTGCTTATATTTGTTTTGCATCTGAACAGTATATATAGGAGTTATATACATTTCTTTTTTTCTATTGTATCTTCAATAAATGATAATTTTAATTCTAAATTTTCTCCCCCAAATCTTGATACATTACCATTCTCATCTTTAGACATATATATTCCAAATTGTCCGTTTATATTTTTATATAGACTATCATTTTTATATATGCTGTCATCATCAATTTTATTTGGAAAAAAAAGTAAAAAAACAGCTTCAGCATTTTCACTTATTTTTTTAGAGAATTTATCCATAAAATTTTCATATATTTTTCTATTTCTTATATTACTATTGTATAATTCTTCTGCAACTAATTTTATACTTTTCATATAATTTAATTCATTATTAATTAAATCTCTCATTTCTAATAATTTAGCATCAGACAACTCATCTGCTATTATTAATGACATATCTTTGGAAATATTATATGTATGCATAATAGCTACCATGCCTGATATCACTATTATTATTATTGCAGGTATTATAATAAATAAACTTACTTTTATATTTAAACTATTTTTACTATTCATAATATTGTAAATAATATTTTTATTCTCTTAATCTAAAATATTTTATTATTTTTTGTAAATCCTCTGACTCTTTTAAAAGAGATTTTAAATTTTCATTCACATTATTTGCAAGCTTCAAATTCTTACTTTGTTTTATTTCATCGTTATTATCTAAGTCATTAATTTTATTTACAAACTCAGATATATTATTTGTGTTAGCAGAAATTTTATTAGACTTTATTTTTATAGTTCTAATCAAATTATTTAAATATATTACAGTATTATTAATTTCTCTGCTCATATTTCCCATTTCATCATTCATATTTAAATATTTTTCAGGAATACTCCAAGATATATCGCCTTCTTTTATTTTCATAATATTATCATTTAAATTATTCATTACGAATAATACTTTTTTATTAATAATGAATGGTACAATAATAGATATTAAAATAATTATCGCTGCTGTAATAATAACCCATACCAATATTATAATTTTATAATGATTAAAAAAATCTGCCTTACTATCAACAGCCAATTCTATTCCCCAATATACATCGTCAAAAATATGCAAAGGTGTAAAAAGATTGAAATATTTACTTGAAGTTTTTTCATTGTATGATTCTTTCCAAATAGTATTATTAGAATATATTGTATTTTCTAAATCTCTGCTTTCATATACATCTGATAAATTAGTAATATTTTCTCCTATACTGTATATATCTGTTGTACAGTACATAATATTACCATTTTCATTAAATAAAGATATTGTAAATCCGTTTGTATCTTCATAAAACATTATATTATCTAAAGATAAATTCAAAGAAGATACGCCAATTATTTCATTATCTTTTGAAAATATAGGTATTGAATATGTATACATAGGTTTATATTTTCCTTGTATAGGATAATAGTTCAAAGTAGTAATATGAGGTTTTCTGCTTGTTATTGTAGTATTCAAATAAGTATATTCTAAATCAGATTCTTTTAGACTAATTCTAGATATATTATTTTCCTCATCTTTAACTAAACTAACTCCTAATCTGCCATCAATATCTTGATAAAGAGGATTATTAATATACATACTGTCATCATCAATCATATTAGTAAAAAATATTAAAGATACGGATGCAGCATTAGTACTCATTTCATGTGCAAACCTATTCATTAAATCTTCATATACTTCTCTTTTTCTAACATTATAATTATATAAATTTTCTACAGAATATTTTATATTATTCAGATAATTTAATTCAACATTAATTATACTTTCTATTTCATATATTTCTTTCTCAGCCATTTGAGATATTATAAACAATGCCATTTCCTCTGTCATCTTATATGTATATATTGTATTTATAATGCCAAATACTAATATAATCATTACAGTAGGTATTAAAATGAATAAGCTTATTTTGACATTTAAACTGATTTTATTTTTCATTATATGTGCTTCCCCATTATTATAATTTAAAATATCCTATAACATCTATAAGCTCATTAGCCTCATTAAGCAATGCCTGAGAAGCAGCAGTAGCCTCTTCTACCAAAGCAGCATTTTTTTGTACAGAAGAGTCCATATTAGTAATAGCCGAATCAACCTGTTCTATTCCTTTCTGCTGTTCCTGAGCGGCTATATTGATTCTATCCATTATAGAAGAAGCATTATCCATTTTTACAGATATATCTTTAAATATTTCTTTAGATTCTCTTACACTCTCAGAAGCTAAATTAGTTTTTTCATTACTGTCTGTTATCAAAGCAGTAATACTTTTTACAGATTCCTGAGTATTCTGAGCCAAATTTCTTACTTCGCTGGCTACTACAGCAAAACCTCGTCCCTGTTCTCCTGCTCTAGCCGCCTCTACTGAAGCATTTAAAGCTAATATATTAGTTTGAAAAGCTATTCCTTCTATAAGTTTAGTAATATCCATTATCTTGCTGCTTGCTTCATATACATCATTCATCTTATTTACGCTGTCCTCTACTATAGTACCAGCCTTATTCAAAGATTCTTTAGCGTCTGATACCATAGAAGTGCTTTGAGCAACATTATCGGCAGATTCTTTTATAGCACTAGCCATTTCATTCATAGATGCTGCTGTTTCTTCCAAACTTGAAGCCTGAGACTCAGTTCTTTGCGATAAATCATTATTACCCTCTAAAACCTGATTTGCTTCTGCAGAAACTCTTTCGGCAGCATTTTTTACTGTCTTTACAACTTTATTTAAATTAGCAACTATATTATCTAAACTATTAGCTATATCGCCCCATTCATCATTCATATTAAGAAATTTTTCTGATATTCTGAATGATATATCTCCTTTAGAAATTTTCTTCATATCTTCTGATAAGAATATAATTATATTGACAACCTTATTTCTAATTATAATAGGAATCATTATAGATGCTATAACAATGATAACTAAAGATATAATTATCATAACTGTTCGTATAATATCACTATCTTTGAAAATATCTTTGTTTGAAGCCATTATTTCAAGTATCCAATATTGTCCGTCTGATACTTCTAAAGGTACAAAATAATATGTAGCGTCTCCTTTATAATAAGCTGTATAATTTTCAAATGATACTGTACCGCCTCTTGATACTTTCTCAAATACATTATAATTCTTATAATGAGCATATAAATCATACATATTTTTACCCAAATTTGCTGTTTTTCCTGCATCATACAATACATTGCCATAATGATCATATAATAAACCTTCTGAATTTTCAAAAGGCTGTATACCCTTCATAGTAGGATTTAATGTTTCTACTTTTATGTCGGCAGTTATAACACCTATAGGCTTATTTTGATACATTATAGGTATAGCCCAAGTATACATTTTTACTACTTCATTATTTCCAATGTTAAAATCATATATACCAGATAAATACTCTCTAGCTTTTGATATAGGCTCTTTATAATAATCAGAATTTATATCACTGGCAGATAAGGCTCTTTCCTCAACATTATTTTCGGATGTTCTTGATATATAATAAGTTTGCTGTCCCTTTGTCAAAGGATAAACATTACTATATACGGCATCATTACCAACTATATTAGGTTCAAAAGCAATCATAACTCCAACTACAGTTTCAGGCAGAATTCTAAAAAAATTTCTAACAACATTCTCATATGCCTCTCTATCCATAACACCTGAATTATACATATTTTCTAATGTATATTTAAGCCCTGTTATTTGATAAAGATCATCTTTAACTACAGCAGTTAATTTATTACCTTCTCCTTTAGCTACTTCCTCTAATATTTTATACGACAATTTACTGCTTACATTTTGTACATAAATAATATTTACTATATTTGATATTGCTATCATTATTAATAATGGTATTAATATAATTAAACTAATTTTTACTTGAAGACTTACTCTTTTAAACATAAATAAAACCTCTATAACAAATTAATTTTTTTTCATAAAAAATATAATAACCTATAATAAAAATTATACATTCATAACTGATTTAAAGAAATTCTATTATTTATCAATTAAATAGTTTTTATATGAGGAACTAATGTATAAAAAACTAACTTTTTCTGCAAATATTATACAGAATTTATATATATATTTCAATTATAAAAGTAATTTAAATTAATATTTCAATTTAAAATATTCTATAGCCTTAATTAAATCATTAGCCTCACTAAGAAGAGATTCAGAAGCGGAAGTAGCTTCAGATACCAAAGAGGCATTCTTTTGTACGGAAGAATCCATATTACTAATTGCAATATTAACCTGATCTATTCCTTTTTCCTGCTCCTGAGATGCAATATTGATTCTATCCATTATAGAAGAAGCTTTATCCATTTTTTCTGATATTTCATTAAAAATAGTTTGAGACTGCTGAACACTTGTTGCAGCTAATTTTATTTTATCATTACTATCTGTAATTAATGAAGTAATACTTTTTACTGATTCCTGGGTATTTTGAGCAAGGTTTCTTACTTCACTAGCTACTACAGCAAATCCTCGTCCCTGATCTCCTGCACGTGCAGCCTCTACTGAAGCATTCAAGGCTAATATATTAGTTTGAAAAGCTATTCCCTCTATAAGTTTAGTAATATCCATTATTTTAGAACTAGATTCATAAACATCATGCATTTTATTAACACTGTCTTCTATTATGACACCTGCTTTATTCAAAGATTCCTTAGCATCTGATACCATAGAAGTACTTTGTGCAACACTTTCTGCTGATTCTTTTATAGCACTAGCCATCTCATTCATAGATGCAGCTGTTTCCTCCAAACTAGAAGCTTGTGTCTCTGTTCTTTGAGATAAGTCATTGTTTCCTATTAAAACTTCATTGGCAGCTGTAGAAACTTGTTCTGCTGAATGCTTTACTGTATTTATGACATCATTAAAATTCTTCATAGCTTTAGTCCAGCCTCTTGCTATATCTCCCCATTCATCAGTTCTTTTTTCAAATCCTTGAGGTATTTCAACAGTCAAATCGCCTGTAGACATAGCAACAATATCTTTAGCTAAAACTATTATTATATTTGATACTTTCTTTTTAATTATTATAGGTGTTATAATCAAAGAAATAATTAATATAAATACCAATATTAATATCATTGTATTTCTAATATATCTTGTCTCTGCCTGTATGACTCTGCTTGGAGTAAGAATTTCTATACCCCAATTATATCCGTCAAGCATAGGTATAGGTGATACAACATAAGTTCCAACTTCATTAAATACTGTTGTAAAATGCTCAAAATCTAAAGATTGTCCTGAATGCACTTTTTCTATTATTCCTAAAGTCCTATACCAATCATAAACATCATAACCATTTTTTCCTATACCTTCTGAATTTCCGGCATTATATACCAAATTACCTGCAGTATCAAAAAGTATTACCTTACTTTCTGCATATGGTTTTATTTTTTCTATAGATTTGCTAAGACTTTGAGGTGTTACATCAGCAATAACTACACCTATATTCTTACCTGTATTATCAAAAATAGGTACAGACCAAGTATATATATCAACATTATTTCCAGCTACATTATATGAATATAAAGGAGTTATATATGGCTTTAATGTATTTTTAGCATTAACAAAATAATCAGCATTTAATTCAGAAGCTGCCAATTTCTGCTGTATTACATTGCCGTTATTTTTAGAAATATATACTCCAAATTGTCCTTTTATATCTCTATAAAATTCATTATTAGTATAATCAGCATCATTATCTATAAGATCTTTATTAAATAGAAATCCCATAGCAATAATATTTGCTTCATCTTTTTTAACGCAGTTGCTTACTACACTTAAGTAAGCATTTCTATCTCTTATACCTATATTATATAAATCTTCCAATGAAGATGCCAATTCATTCAGATAATTAAGTTCTATTTTTAATATATTCTGACCTCTGTAAGATTCCGCCTCTACAGATTTTTTTAGATAACTTAAAGATTTTGCCCTATTAGCATTGTTAACAAGTATTATATTCACTAAGCTAGAGAATATAATCATAACAAAAAAAATTGAAAGTATAAGAAGACTAATTCTAAATTGCAAACCAAATTTATTAAACATAAAAATCTCCTAACAATTATTTAATATGTTTATATAAATTGAAATAATGATTACTGCATAATTATAATATTTTAATTAAATTAAATATATTAACCCTAATCTATTAAAAGGCTATCATGAAAATAAAAAAAGTCAATATAATTAATTTGATTTATCACAAATAATTATTAAATAAAAAATATTTTATGTTTTATTTAATAGAATAAAATCAATATTTGAGTATATAGTAAGTTATATATGTTTTGAATGATATTTATTATATATAAATAAAGTTATCATCTATTTTGCCGTAAGTTTATCACTAGCAGTAGTACTAACTAACTTTTTAAATGAAATAGTGAATAATGTTACTGTTGTACAAACAGCCAAAAAATCAGCTATAGGCTCTGCTAAAAGCACTGCCATTACTTTATTCTCTATAAATATAGGCAATATAAATATAAGCGGTATTAATAATATCACCTTTCTTAATATAGCTAGGAATGCAGATATTTTAGCATTTCCCAAAGCGACAAATGTCTGCTGACATGCAGTTTGTGCCCCAAATATTAATGAAGCTGCCATATATATTTTTAAAGCCCAAATAGCATAATTTATTAATTCTTCATCGCTTGTAAATATCCTTACAAAAACATAAGGAAAGAATTCTGATATAAACCACATCAAAAAAGAAAAAGAAAGACAGCTTATTAAAAGTATCTTAAAAGCAGATTTTACTCTATTTAAATTATTTGCTCCATAATTATAACTTATAATAGGCTGAGCTCCTTGTGTGAGTCCCATTATAGGAAGAAAAGAAAACTGCATAATACTGCTTAATATTGTCATAGCACCAACTGCCAAATCACCGCCGTATTTCAAAAGAGAAGTATTGAAAGATACAAATAAGATACTTTCTGTAAACTGCATTATAAATGGAGAAAATCCTAAAGCTAAGCATGGAAGTATTATATTAGGAGATATTTTTAAATTTTTTAATTTTAGTTTTAATACAGTTCTTTTAGATGTCATAAAAGAAAGTATCCATATACATGATATAGCCTGAGATATAATAGTAGCAAGTGCTGCACCTCTAACATCCATATTAAATACAAATATAAATATAGGATCTAATATTATATTAGTAACAGCACCTATTAAAACAGTAAACATACTTGTTTTTGCCTTTCCCTGAGCAGTGATAAAAGCATTGAGTCCTAAAGCTAATTGAACAAATATAGTACCAATAGAATATATTCTTAAATATCTTAATGCATATATGATAGTATTTTCACTTGCTCCGAAAACCATAAGAAGAGGCTTTGAAAATAATAATAATATTATAGTTAAAGTTACAGAAATAATGATTAATGTCATAGCACAGTTGCCTACTATTTCTTCTGCTTTATCATAATCCTGCTTTCCCATCATAATAGAAGCACGAGGAGAACCTCCCATACTAATAAGATATGCAAATGCAGACACAGCCATTATAACAGGCATTGTAACACCTACCCCTGTTAAAGCCTTTGCACCAATATCAGGAATATGTCCTATATACATTCTGTCTACAACATTATAGAGTACATTTATTATTTGCGCCGCTATTGCTGGAAGTGCCAGCTGAAAAAGTAATTTTCCTACAGGCTTATTTCCAAGCTCATTTGATTTTAAATTATTATTATCTAATACTGCTTCATTACTCATAATTATCTCATCTATTTTTTAATATAGTTTACATTTTATATATCATAAACCTATTTATATTTTAGTCAAACTTTAAATTATTGACTTTAAAAGTTAATGTTATATCATTAAATTATCATATGCTAGGATGTCAAAAATGAAAAACTTATATACATTAATTATTTCTATTTTAATTTTATCATGTTCTAATAAATCTAATGATCAAAAAGTTTTTACAATAGTTCATATGAATGATACGCATTCAAAAGATAAAGAATTTATTACTGTATCAAAAGAAAATGGAACTACAAACAGATACGGCGGTGCTGCCAGAAGAAAAACTTTTATTGATAATGTAAGAAAATGAAAATGTTATAGTAATGCATGCAGGAGATACTATCACAGGAAGCGTATTTTCTATAGTTTATCAGGGTATGGATGAAACTGAACTAATGAATGACATCGGAGTTAATGTATCAACACTCGGCAATCATGAATTCGATTTTGGAATAGAACAATTAAATAATATTATGAGCAATAGAAATTTCCCTACAATAGCATGCAATGTTAAAGTAAAATCCACAGGCGAAAATTATGTTCCTCCATATATAATAACAAATATTAAAGGCGTACATGTTGCTATAATAGGTGTTTTACAAAGCGAAAAAATGAATATAATTCAGGGACTTGATTATATAGATATAGAAGAAGAAGTATCGTCTTTAAAAAATCTTTTGGAAGAAATACCTTTAAATAAAACTAATGATATAACTATTTTACTAAGCCATGCCGGATTAGATATGGATAAAAAAATAGCACAGGAGATACCGGATACTTTTAATATCATAATAGGAGGACATACTCATACTTTATTAAAGAATCCTGTTATTATAGGAAAAACGACAATAGTTCAGGCAGGACAATACGGAGAGTATATAGGTACTATTGATGTAATATTCAAAAACGGCAAATATGCTTATCCTGAATATACACTCACTAGATTAGATGAAAATATAAAAGAAGATGAAACTATATTAGCCAAAATAGAAGAAATGCAGCTTGAAGTAGATAAAGAGTTTAATATTGAAATAGCAAAACTTCCTTATGAATTAACTGATGAAAATGTTAGAAATAAATCTACTGCTTTAGGAAATTTCGTTTCTGATATAGCAGCTTCATCTCAGGACGGCATTGATATAGCATTAATAAATTCAGGTTCTTTAAGAGGCAAGCTTCCAAGCGGAAAAGTAACATTAGGAAATATGTATGAGTTTTTCCCATTCGATAATTTAATAATACTTACAACTTTAAAAGGAAAAGATTTAAAAACTATATTGGAATTATCTGCTTCAAGAAAAGGAGAAGGGGCATTTTTACAAGTTTCAAAAGACTGCATTATTAATTTTGACAGTAAAGGAAAACTTTTAGAATCATCTATCAAAGGTAGAACTATAAATGACAATGAAAAATATGTAGTTGCTGTTGCTGACTATATATTTAATGGAGGCGAAAAATATATTGATGAAAGCGGAAAGCCTTTATTTCAGTACGGAGAAAATACTATACATACAGGACTTGATATAAGGGATTTAATAATAAAAACTTTGAAAGAATACAAAAATGTACCTGAAAATGCTATTGAAAATACAGAGCGTATAATATTTAAATGATTTTTTATATAAAAAGGGGCTGTAATAAACAGTCCCTCTTTTTTAGTTTTAATTAATAATTACTTTTTTAAAGCAGCATTTAATTCAGTATATCCTGCATCTTTAAGATAATTCACATTTTTAAATCCATTATCAAGCAAATACTGAACTGTTTTTCCTGAACGTCCGCCGCTCTTACAATAGAAGAAATATTTTTTAGTTTTATCTAATGATAATATTTTTTTGCTGTAGCCTTTAGCTCTATAATCAATATTCATAGCACCTTTTATAGTTCCTGTTTCTTTAATTTCCTGAGGTGTTCTGACATCAACTAATATTATATTAGGATCAGCTTTCCATGATGATATAAAGTCATTAAGAGCTAGGCCGCTTTTATTAACAACTTTTACACTGTCAAGTTCGTATACAGCTTCATTAGTTTTTGCTGTTTGTGCATTGCATAAGATTGTTGTTAATAATAATGCAATAATAATAAAAAGATTTCTTTTCATAAGGTTTACCCCTGTATAGTATTTATTATATTAGACGAATACAACATATAAAAGTTCCTTAAAATACAATTTTTTATTATTTTTTTATGAAAAATTTAATTTCTTTTTGTATTTTTCATAGTTATTTAATGATTTAATAATAAAAAAGGGGCTGTAATGAACAGTCCCTTTATTATTTATTATAGCATCTTTTTTATTAATCTATTTCTCTAATAACCTTAAAGAAATTATTAATAGTAGTTTGAGATATCAGATTTTTTTCATAATAGTCTATTATATTATTTTTAAACAAAGCAGAATACAGAGCATCTTTAGTCTTTTTATCTATTTTATGAATTTGTTTATCATTATCATCGAATAAATCTTCTATTGTAACAAAATTATGACTTATATCTTCAAGCTGAGTTATTCTTAAATTTGTTCCTTCTGCTAACTCTGTAAATTGATCTGCTGAAATATCACTGTCAATTAATAGTATAGGCTTATCAGAAAGTTTACATAACGAATCTATTATATCATTTTTCTTTCTTTCATCATTAGGTCTTCCTATTCCATTAATAGGCATGAATGCTGTATTTATTTCTCTATTTTCTATATGCTCCATTAATAATTTAAAAGCTGTAAGATAATTATAATCCGTAATACCTTCAACATATACTATTTTAGTATCTCTCATAATATCTATATGCTTAACACCAAATGCATTTATAATTTTTTCTAATGTATCCACTTTACCATAAGTAGCAGAGAAGTCATTTTCTATTTTTACTCCTATTCCGTCTTGTTTTGGCTCTACTATTTTTAATTCATCTAAATAATGAATATCTGCAAAATAAGGAATTTGAGTAGATGTGATTATAGTAACGCCATTATCTTTTGCAAACTCTTTTAAAAATTTTCTTAATTCTTTTATTAAAGGAACTGATAAATGCTGTTCGGGCTCATCAATTATTATTATATCTCCTTTCTTCAATTCATTAGGATTGATTGTATTAAAGAATAAACTGAAAAACCAATTAAAGCCTTCAGATTCATTTTCTAAATTGGTAATACCATTTTTAGTTTCAAAATATATTTTTATAAAGTATTCATCTAATGCTATTTTAAATTTATATTCATTATTTGATTTATATAATTCATTGAATTTTTTTGATACAGTGTTGTCAAAAAGTTTATTTATTTCATTTTCTGTCTGTTTTGCAAAAGCAACATCAGATAATATATTAGTATAGTTTTTTATTAAATTATTATACATCTCCATATTGTCTGCAGCTTTGAATAATGAACGTAAAAAATGCGATTGAGTTATAATATTGTCAGATTTATCATGGTGATGTTTATAGCATCCTACAGTAAGCTCGCTGTTTTTTACATTTTCTCTATGAACATATATATTTATATTTACAGATTCAATTTCTGCTAAAATTTCTAATAAGTATTTTAAATCATTTTTATTAATCTGATTTTCATCAAAATTGAATTCACGGTATCCGGTATTTTTATTTTGTTCATAAGATTCATCATCAAGCAAACTTATTAATAACTTTAATTTATCTATATTTTCATTTTCTTTATATTTAGAAATTATATCCATTATTTTTGATACAGTATAATTTAATATATCTTCATAAGCATATTCTGTTTTTGATTTATTATCATATTTATAATTATATTCATAAACAAAATATATACTGCTTCCATATTTTGAAGTAACATTATTTGCAGCATTATATATATAATCCATAATTTTCAATAAATAATTTTTACTCAAAATAATATCTGAATTGATTTTATTTTCTTCTAATTCCCATACAAGTTTATCTTTATATTCATCTTTTTCACTATATCCAGTTTTTTTTGTCCTAATAGTTTTACACTTGCCTTTATATACAAGTCCGCTGTCTGCTTCAATAAATATTTCTAAATCTGGTTTGCATCCTATAAAACCATCTATTTTAGGATTATCTTTTCTGCCGTTTATACTGCCTTTAAATGATTTTTCTATTGCCGATAATACATTACTTTTACCAGTGCCGTTTGCTCCTATAATACTTATTAATGCTCCTTGCTCTATATCTCCATTAAGATATAATCTGCCGTATTTTACTTCATCTTCTTTTCTTTCTGAATTATATTCTGCATCCTTGCTTACAATTACAGGATTAATATTTCTGAAGTTTTTAATTGTTAAATATCTTTTCATAAGTTTTTTCCTAAATTTTATTGCTTATCTTTATTTGATAATCTCATTCTAAAACCTTGAGATTTATATAAACTCATAAGAGGAGATATAAACTCATAATCTTCTTCAGATAATTCTTTATCCGGATCAGTAGAAAGTTTTTTACATTTCATCAAATAATCTAATATAGGATCAAAAAAATTATCCTCTGTAAGCATATATATAAAATCCTCTTTTGTTTTATTTTCTGTTTTTAATAATGATTTTATCTTCATCCTTTTATCCTCCTCAGTATTATTTGTATTGCTATTCTCAACGATATTATTCATTATATAATAAATAACATTATTACTTCCTATGTTTTTACTGTTTTGTATATAATCAAAGAGATTTAATATTTTTGTATCTATTGTACTTCTGTTGCCTTCTTCATACATATCTATATATTTGTATAAAGTAGGTCTTGATATTTTAAGATATTCTGCCAGATCAGATATTCTCAAATCTAAATCTCTTATTTTTTCTCTTAATAATTTGTTTTCCATTTTTATTTTCTCTTTTATTAAATTAAAAATTAATATTCCATAGACATAATGCAATTTTTCTAATAAATAAAATATAGTGTTCTTATAAAATCCCTAATATATCTATAATATAAACTATTTACATAAAATGTCAATTATTAATTTACAAATAATGTAAAACAATAATTTACAAAAAGTGTAAATAATAAAAAGGTTCGCAAAAAGTATAAAACTAATTGCAAACCTTTTATATTATTATTTTTTATAAATAACTAAAAATTATTTAGCATATTCTCCAATAGACTCTTTAACATAGTTGATATTTGCTGCAGTTGCAGTATTCATACTGTCTTTAGCAGAACGAACAAAGAACTCCAAACGATTTACAGTATTAACTTCGCTTGCTCCTGCATCCATATCTAAATAAAGAAGATTCAAATCAGGATATCTAGTTTTAAGTCTAGTTTCAATACCTCTAGCTATGATATGGTTAGCAATACAACCGAAAGGCTGAAGACAAAGTACATTGTTTACGCCCTCTTCAGCGAAAGTTGCTATTTCACCAGGTAAAAGCCAAGCCTCTCCGAATTGGTTAGTCATAGCAGTAACTTTAGCAGCATTTTCAGCTATTTGTCTTATATGATGAGCAGGTCTGAAGCCTTTGAATTTAGACATCATCTGATTTATAGAATCTATTCTCATATCAATAACTTTTTCAGATATTTTAGAGCCGTAATATCCTAAAAATGATACATCTCTGGCATTAGTTTCTTTATTAACCTGTTCGCTTATAACCTTCTGTACAAAGAAGTCAAATACAGGAGGAACTATAACCTCGACGCCTTTAGCCATAAGCCAATCGCAAACATCTCCATTAGCAAAGCTGTTATATTTTACATAAATCTCGCCTACTAATCCGGCTTTAGGAAGCATCAAATTATCATTAGTTTCAATAGCATTAAACTCTGCTATAGCCTGTTTTAATAATTTATCAGTAGGTTTAAGAGCGAAATCTTTAGGGTGTAATGCTATATATTTATTAGCAAGTGCCAAAGATTCACCTTTTTTAACTTCTCTAGCAGCACAATAATAATACATTGTAGATATAGCATCGGCATAAGGCATAGCTATAATACCCTCTTTCATCAAGTCCATTTTTGAAAGCTCGAATCCAGGCTGATCATTGATAACTGTTAAGCCAACTGTAACAACAGGAACATCAGGATAACCTGCATTTATTAATCCTCTCTTTATAAGAGAAGCATAATTACTAGCTCTGCATTGTCCGCCTGTTTGAGTGATGCCTGCTGCTATATTGTTAGGATCATATTTTCCGCTTTGAACGGCTCTTATAATATCACCTATTACTATTGTTGCAGGATAACATATATCTTGGTTTGCATATCTTAAACCTAATTCCACAGATTCAACATCAGGTTCAGGAAGTGGTATTGTATCATATCCGCTTCTTTCTAATAAAGTTAAAATCATAGGATCATAGAAATGTCCGAACTTAGGTACAAGTATTGCGCGTCTGTCATTTTTCTCATATCTTTTAATAATAGTTCTATTATATTCTTCGCTTGGTGTAAAGTCGCCTTTCATCTTCATACTTTCTATCATAGAACGTATTCTTAATCTTATACTTCCTGGACTTGATATCTCATCTACTTTTACTAAAGTAGGACTCTTACCATAAGCATTAAGTATAGATTTTATCTCATCTGAAGTAGTAGCATCAGGGCCGCATCCGAAACTATTAATCTGAACTACTTCAAGCTTCATATCCTTTTGTTTGCAAGCCCATAAAGCAGCTTTAAACATTTTATTAGGGTAAGACCATTGAGTTAATACTTGAACATCAGCAAGAGATTCATCTATATCCAAACCATCTTCAGTAATAACATTGATACCGAATGAAGAAATAGTTTCAGGTATCTTATGATTGATTAATGGGTCAATATGATAAGGTCTGCTTACTATAAGTATAGTAGGAGTTTGAGTTTCTTTGGCATGTTCTATTATTTTTTTGCCTTCAGCTCTTAATTCCTCTTTAATTCTTACCTGTTCTTTTAAAGCCATTTTAAAAGCTCTGTCGAAATCTTTTTTATTTATTCCAAGAACTTTAACGAAATAAGCCTTACAGCCTTTATATAATAAATCTTCATTCAAGAAAGAAATTGTCGGAGCATCAAAAGGAATTCCGTATTTAGTTAATGGACTTATAGAACTGTCTATTACATCAGGATATCCCGTAACAACAGGACAGTTATAACTATTAACGCTTCCATCATCTTCAGCTTTTTCTAATACTACAGATGGATAGAATATTCTATCAACTTTAGACTCTATCAAATCATATATATGTCCGTTAGCTATTTTAGCAGGAAAACATATATTATCGCTCATAACAGTACCGGAACCTTTTTCAGCTATAGCCATGCTTGATGGTGAAGATAATTGTACTCTGTATCCGCATTCTACAAGTATAGTAGCCCAGAATGGGAAGTTTTGATACATATTAAGTACGCGAGGTATACCGATAGTACCTTTTATTTCATCTGAAGCAGGTGCTAAAGGTCTGTCGAATAATAAAGAAAGTTTTTTCTGAGTGATATCCATTCCGTAATTTCTTTCTTTATTTCCTTTATTAGTGAATATTCTTTCGCATTTATTTCCTGTGTAGAATGATTTTAAATCTTTGAATTTTAATCTAGTAACAGTACAAAGGTTTTCGCATCCTTTACAAGTAAGCTGTTTTCTTTCATAATCATTAGCTTCCTGTAAATTATCCAAACCTATAAATGTAGTATCTTCTTCTTTAGTATTGTATGTATCTAAAGCAAGCAATGCACAACCATAAGCTCCCATAAGTTCAGATATATCAGGACGAATAACTTTTTTATCTAAAAACTTTTCTACAGAGCGTAAAACTGCAGCATTTTTGAAAGTACCGCCCTGAACAACTATATGATCACCCAAAATAGAAGTATCAGTAATTTTTAATACTTTAGTGAAACAGTTTAAAGTAACACTCTTAGCAAGTCCTGCAGAAATATCAGCAACTGAAGAACCTTCTCTCAAAGACTGTTTTACTTTACTATTCATAAACACTGTACAGCGGCTTCCCAAATCGCAAGGTCTTGCAGATTCGCATGCAATATTAGCAAAGTCGGCAACTTTATAACCCATTCCACGTGCAAATGTTTCTATGAATGAACCGCATCCTGAAGAACAAGCCTCATTAATTTCAATATTTTCTATAATACCGTCTTTAATGAATATAGCTTTCATATCCTGTCCGCCTATATCAAGTATGAAGCTTACATCTTTATCGAAAGCCTTAGCACCTCTGTAATGTGCCATAGTTTCAACGATACCCTCATCCATATTGAAAGCGGCTTTTATTAAATCCTCTCCATAACCTGTAACTGCTGTTCTTGCTATATTGATTTTTATATTTTTCTCATCTAATTCTTTTTTAATCTCTGTAAGTCCTTCAGTAACAGCACCAACAGGATTACCATTATTGTTTCTATAATGTCTTAATACTACCTGTCCGTCTTCATCAATAATAACGATTTTTGTAGTAGTAGAACCGGAGTCTATACCTAAAAATGTATTTTTACCATTAACAGTTGATACATCAGCAGATCTTACTTTATCCTTGCTATGCTCTTCTGTCCATTCTTTATATTCTTCCTGACTTGTAAATAAAGCTTCTCTTGTTTTTGAATTAGTGATTTTTACTTCTGCTGAAATATTTTCTACTAATTTACATAATTCAGAAACTTTTATTGTAGTTTGTTCATCTTTTTCACCGAATGCTGCACCTATTGCTGCAGTTAATTCAGGATGATCAACTGTATACATATCGTCTTCTGAAGCATTAAGAAGAGCCAAGAATGTTTTTCTTAATTCAGGAAGGAATGTTAAAGGTCCGCCTGTAAATAATATTTTAGGCTTAATCTCGAAACCTTTAGCCAAAGTATTAACTGTTTGAACAGCAACAGCTTGAAATATACTTTTAGCAATATCAGCTTTAGGTATATCACGGCTTATAAGAGTTTGAACATCTGTTTTAGCGAATACCCCGCATCTGCTTGCCATAGGATATATAGAAGTAGATTTTTCAGCTAATACAGAAAGTTCTGAAGGCTGAACATTAAGAAGCGTAGCCATTTGATCTATGAATGCTCCTGTACCGCCTGCACAGTTACCATTCATTCTTATATCTGCTTTGAAATTATCATCAAATACTATGATTTTAGCATCCTCTCCTCCTATATCTATCAAAGTTCTTCCATAAGGATAAATCTTTCTGATAGCTGTTGAAGAAGCTATAACCTCTTGAATGAAACTAATGCCTGTTTTTTCACAGACACCCATTCCTGCTGTACCTGTCATAGCAAGAGAAAGTTTTAAATCTCCATGCATAGCTTGTAAATTATCAAGTATAGACAATAATGTATCCTTTACATCAGCATTATGTCTGACATAAGTTTTGAATATCATATTATCATTATCATATACAACCATTTTTGCGGTAGTTGAACCAATGTCAATACCTGCTTTGAAAATTTTTTCCATAATATCTCTCCTAAAAGTAAAACTATTTATTTATTCCAGTATCATATTGTACATATTAACAAATATTATTTTAGTTTTATGATTCTTTATATTTTCCTCCGGTATATGTCCGTAGGAAAGAACTATTATAGTATCATCTTTTTTAGCATAATGAACATTGTCGCCATTGATGCCTATAATACCAGTACCCCTTATTCCTTTAACAACTTCAGTTTCAAAGCGAATATCATTACTTAAATTAATAACAGATACCCTATCTCCGTCCATTATATCTGACTTATCAAGTAAAGCTTCATCTATTGTTATTGAATCTCTAAAATTTAAATCCGTCCTTGTAACTGTAAGTCTATTTATTTTGGATTTTATGACACTTCTCATCATATGCTAAATCCATATAGTCTATTTTTTTACAAATATTTTACTTATTATATTAGAAAATGTCAATATTACAATTTTAAATATTTATTAATAATAGTTATTATATACTACAAATATTTTTATTATAATAGTACATATTATACATATGATCAAAAAGGACTTATAAAAGCATTAAATAAATTTCCATTCAAATTTCCCTCTACAATTATATCCATTTTGAAAACATTTTTATTTCCTAATCGATAATTAACATAATCATCTTTTTCATGAACTATAATCTCTACAAAATCCATCTTGCCCATAAACTGTTTAATAAAAACTTCTTCATCAATGGTATTTCCTCCATTCTTTGAAGAAATATTATTACCTTCTCTTATAATTTTTCTTGCAGAATAATCTTTTACTTTTTTATCAAATTCTTCTTTGTTTAAAAATACATCTCTTAAAAATGAAGCAGCCTTATTTTTATCGCTTTCATTAGAATCATCAAAAGCAGCAAGAATTTTTTTATTATTAACCCATTCAATTTCTTTATCAAAAGAACCTACCATTCTATTATATAAGAAGCTTCCAAGAACTTCATCATTATAATAAATAGGAGTTAAATATTCTTTAAGCATTTTATTTAAATATTCATCTTTATAATTATTATCTATAATATCTGAAAGCAAAAACTCGGCAAGATCTTCACCCTGCTCTTTTTCGTATCTGACTTTTAATTTGACAATAGATTCTCTTTTTATTATCTTCTTATAATAGTCTAATTCCTTTTCATAGATTTTCATTCTTACAACTATTTTTTTATTCTTTTCTATGTATCCGGTTTCAATATCCTTATATGCAATACACATAATAAGCACATTAATTTTATCATCATCTTCAGTTCTTGCTCCAAAGAAATCAGGAGAGCCTATTATAAAAGCAACATCTTTATATTCTTCTGAAAACTCACTTTCTTTTTGCAAATAAAACATAATTAAAATCCATAATTGTATTATAAAATAATTATTTATTTTAAAACAAATAACAATAATTGTCAAAAAAATATACTATATCTAAACAATTACATTTTATTTTTAATATCTGGTAAAGCGTACCCTTAGGGTAAGCCCCCACTTATTTTGCGACCGAAGTAAGTACCTTTAGGTAGGCGTGTGGCTGGAAAAAGAACAACAAAAAAATTGACAAACTTAAAAATTTTCAGTATATATTGATAATAAATATTTTTTATTATAAAATTACGCAAAAATATATTAAAGGAGTTGAAAATGAAGAAAGACATTTTCACAAGCTCTATAGGAGTTATAATAGCCGGTGCTGTTATAGGTGCTATAGCTGCTTGGCTCTCTGTAATGGGCAATCCTGCTAATATGGGTATATGTATTGCATGCTTTACCCGAGATTTAGCCGGAGCTGTCGGATTGCATAGAGCGGCTGCTGTACAATATATAAGACCTGAATTAATAGGACTTGTTATAGGTGCATCAGTTTCGGCAATACTCTCTAAAGAATTCGTTCCTAAGGGAGGAAGCTCGCCTATTATAAGATTCTGTTTAGGCTTCTTTGCTATGATCGGTGCTTTAGTTTTCTTGGGATGTCCTTGGAGAACTTTGCTTAGAGTGGCTGGAGGAGATATTAACGGAATATTTGGTTTAATAGGCATCATTATAGGCGGAGGAATCGGAGTTTTCTTCTGGAAACAAAATTTCTCTTTAGGTCAGCCAAAAGCTTATAAAAATAAGTTAGTAGGTTTATTGCCTTTAGTTATATCAATAATGCTTTTGATTTTATTATTGAAACAAACTAAATTTTCTGAAGGCGGTCCAATATTCTTCTCTGAATCAGGCCCCGGAAGCATGAAAGCTCCTGTAATTGTGGGGTTAATAGCTTCAATAGTTATAGGTTTCATAGCTCAAAAATCAAGATTCTGTACTGTAGGAGGACTTAGAGACGGAATATTTATGAAAGATTTCCATATGACTAAAGGTGTTATAGCTTTTATTGCTGCTGCTTTAATAGTAAACATAATAACAAACAGATTCACTTTTTCTATGGAAAATCAGCCAATAGCCCATACAAATATTTTATGGAATACTGTATCAATGATTCTTACAGGTTTGGCATTTACTTTAGGTACAGGATGCCCTGGAAGACAAATGATACAATCTGCGGAAGGTAATATGGACAGTTTTATATTCGTTATAGGTATGTTAGTTGGTGCCGGATTTGCTCATAACTTTAATTTAGCAAGTTCAACTTCGGGCCCTACTACTTATGGAATGGGAGCTGTTATTTTAGGTTTGGTATTTTGTATAATAATTGGTTTTACAATGAAAGAAAATACCGCTAATTGATATATTTCTTGTACAGCCGTGTGCTGCCGTAATATAAAGGGAAATATACCGCAACAAATTTTTGGAAGTAATATAATGAACTTTGCCTCTGCTTTGTATTCTTAAAACTTAATAAAGTTATGATAATACAAGGCAGAGATCATAAAAAAGATTTAGATAAAAAATATAATGCTTATTATAATAATAAGAATTTTTCTAAATAAAACTTCCACAATTTTCAAAAAAACACTACAAATTACTCATTTTTTAATTAATCAAAAGGAAATTGCTATGCCGGATACTATAAAAGTAGATACTAGAGGAATGTCATGTTCTCAAGCCTCTTTTCAGGCCAAATGTGCCGCTATTAATAATACAGAATTAGATACTATTATAGAAGTTTTGGTAAGCGGACATTCAAGCTGTGAAAGTGTTATAAGAGGATGCAAAAAATACGGTTATGAAGGTACTTTCAAAAATATAGAAAATGAAGATATACTTGTAACCTTAATAAAAGTAAAGTAATATTTTAATTATCAATATTATATGATGTAGTTTATATAAAATTATAAACTTTTTTGCCGTGACTTCATCAAAGTTGCTGCCGCAGGCACGCCTCGCGAAAATGCAAGTGTAAAATTCATACTAAATCATACTAATTTTGTCTTACATGTAATATAAATTATTAATTTAAGATAAAATATAGACTTTCAACAAAGGAGTCGTCATACAAAATAAGTTGGGCTTACCCTCATCGTATGTGGACTTAGTTTGGGTACACTTTGTGATATGGATTTCATCAAATGCAGTCTTTCGCTGTAGGCGGGCTTCGCCTGGTTCTTTTGGTCACAAAAAGAACTGGGGGTCTGGCACGACTGTGTGCTTCGCAGGGCAAAGCCCTGCAAATATTTTAAATTTAAACAATTTATTTTTGACAAAATATAATTGTTTATGTATATACATATAAATTTTATAAAACATTATTATAATAAAAAATAAGTTAAATAAAAAAGGAGGCATTAAAGCCCCCTTTGTATCAATTATTTATTAGCTAATTCATGAGCATAAGCCATTCTAAACATATCAACTTCATTAAATTGTTTAGTAATGAATTGAATACCTACAGGCATATTGTTTTTATCTGCTCCGCAAGGTACGCTCATAGCAGGAAGTCCTACCAAGTTAATATTAGAAACATAACTATCAGCCAAGAAACTTAAAGCACTGTCAGTTTGATCTCTTGTACCTAAAAGACCTGCAGTTACAGGAGAAGTAGGAGAAACAATAACATCAACATTTTTGAATGCATTGTCAAAATCCATTTGCATAAGTTTTCTCACCTTTAAAGCATGCTGATAATGACTGTAGAAGAATTTTTTACCTGTCATTAAAGTACCGAATAATATTCTAGCTCTAGTTTCAAAAGCAAGTCCTACACTTCTTGAAGTATAGTAATATTCATCTAAATTGAAATCGCCTTTAGGGTGATATCCGTATCTTATACCGTCATATCTTCCCATATTAGAAGCTACCTCAACATCCATAACTGCTGTATAAACTCTTGAACCATATTTTGCATTAGGTAAGCTAATCTCAACAATTTCAGCACCTTGATCTTTTAATTTACCTATAGCATCCATAACATTTTCTTTAACATCATGAGATATTAAATCTGTGTCATAATATTCTTTAGCAAGTCCTATTTTCATACCCTTAATATTTCCATCTAAAGCAGCAACATAATCAGGAACAGGTATATTTAAAGTAGTGGATTCTTTAGGATCGAAACCAGCTATAATTTTAGTCATCAAAGCAGCATCTTTAACATCTTTAGTTAATGGTCCTACTTGGTCTAAACTGCTTGCCATAGCAACACATCCAAGTCTAGGAACTCTTCCGTAAGTAGGCTTAACACCAACTATACCGCAGAAAGAAGCCGGCTGTCTTATAGAACCGCCTGTATCACTTCCTAAAGCACCGAAAGCAAAATTAGCAGCAACTGCAGCAGCAGAACCGCCTGAAGAACCGCCAGGTACATGAGCTCTGTTTTTAGGGTTTCTAGTAATTCCATAATTTGAAGTTTCTGTAGTACCGCCCATAGCAAACTCATCCATATTAGTTCTGCCTATAATAATAGCACCATTATCTATTAATCTCTGAACTGTTGGAGCTGTATAAGGAGCTTTATAGCCTTCAAGCATTTTTGAAGAAGCTGTCATCAAATGATCTTTATAACATAAATTATCTTTAATAGCCAAAGGAACACCAAGCAAAGGCAAATCTTCACTATTATTGATTCTCTCTTGTGCTTTTTTAGCCTGTTCTAATGCTTCTTCTTTAAAAATTTCAAGATATGCATATATTTTATCATCTCTTTTATTGTCTTCTTCTATTTTTTTAATAATAGAATCAACTAATGTAGGAGCATCTATTTCTTTATTTTTTAATTTTTCTCTTATTTGAATTATAGTCAATTCATTTAACTCCATAGTAAAAAACCTCTCATATTAAATAGAAATATAATAAAAGTTATTAATTTGGAAGATTATATCATAAATATACGTTTTTTGCAAAAAATAAATATATTTTTTAAATCATAATATAAAAAAATAGAGAGCCTGCAAAATACAGACTCTCTATTTATTAAAATCAATTACAATTACTGAGCATTATCAGTAGCTTGAGTATTATTCTCATTTGCATTCTCTTCTTTAGGAGGATTAATTTCAGGCGGTATCCCTACAGGAACATCAGCAAAATCAAAATAATTTTCATAATAAGATTTTTGGAATCTGTTAGCTATAGGCTGCATTCTGAAATTATCTACATAAGAAGCTACAAAATTAATGTTTTTACCGCCGTAAGTAGCATAATAAACAGCTAAAGAAGTATTAGCAGATTGATTCATGTAATTACCATATCTCATAGAAGTAAAATCATCAAAAGTAGAATATCTGCTGTTATGGAATCCGCCGTATTTAGTATGGAATCCGCCTAAAGTTCTGCTGAATAAACCTCTAGACATTACATAACCAGGGTGAGCATATTCTTTACCTTCATTTCTTGATTTGTATTGTTCTAAAGTATAATCACCTTCATAAACAGCACTTACAGCAAATAACTTATCTTCATGGAAGAAGAATTTATAAGCCCATTTAGTCTGTTTTCCTGCTAAAGTAGCATCATCATTAATATTGTCAGCTCTAACTACCATACATTTAAATTCATTAGTAACTACATAATTAAAGTATAAAATACTTGAATCTCTTGTGAAAAGCTCAGAAACATCATTAGTAGTGAATTTAACATTTATCCAATTCATAGTATGAGGATTATACCATACTAAATCAGGATCTGGATACTTACTAACATAAAATGTACCGCTTATAGGCTCAGCAGCAGCTGAAGAGAAATTAGAAGCCATTAATATCTCATTAACTTCATCTGGAGTAATTCCATAAGGAACCATATTGTGGAACATGTATGGAACTGTTTCATAAGCAAAAGCAGAGATACTTACAGCTACAAACAAAAACATAACTAGTAATTTTTTCATTTTGTTCTCCAAGATTTTTATTATTCATTATTATACATTATTGAATAATAAAATCAAATGCATTATGTTTACTTATAGAGATTTTTTTATGCTTTTAATAAACATAACTTAATAATAAAGTTATATATATTGACTTTTTGTAAAAAATAATTTATCATACTTTAATTAAAAATACATACTTCGCTTCTATGATTAAATCAATAAAAATCGGAGAAGCTTTGTCCAAGGAGTTAAAAACAATGAGAGAATATGAAATATTATTCGTAACAGAAATCAATGACGCTGTGCATCAAACTGCAAAAGATCATGTAAAAACTATTCTTCAAAACTATCATGCTGAAATATTTAATGAAGCTGATTATGGTATTCATAATTTAAGCTACCCTATTCGTAAAGTAAATCAGGGTAAATTCTATTATTATCATTTCAGATGCGACGGCAACAGTTTAGCTAACATTGAAAAAGAATTACGATATGAACTTAGCATATTAAGATTCATAATAGTTCGTTTAGATGAAATAATTCAGAAAAATAAAAAAGAAAATAATAAAGAAAATGTTAATAATGAGGAAGCTTCTAAAGAGGCTTAAACAGGTTTTATTATGGCAACAGATTTTAACAGCGTAACTTTAATAGGAAGACTTACAGCAGACCCTGTATCTAAATATTTACCTAGCGGAAGTGCTGTTGTAGAGTTTTCTATAGCAAATAACTACTATGTAAGCAGCAAAAATACTACTGAAGTTAATTACTTCGATGTTGTTGCTTTTGGAAAAATGGCGGAAACTGTAAGCAAATACCTTACAAAAGGCAAACAAGTTGCTATAATGGGTACTTTAAGACAGGAAAGATGGCAGGATAAAGATACTAATGCAGCTAGATCTAAAGTAAGAATCATTATGCAGTCTATGCAGATGCTTGGTGCTTCTTCCGGTAATGCTGCTGCTGGTATGGATACAGCCTATTCTCCTTCTGCATCCAGCGGAAGTGTTGATTTAGGCAGCTTTGAAGATGATGATGAAGTGCCATTTTAATAATTAAAAGTATAATTTTTTAGGAGAAAAACAATGGATTTAGAAAATACAGAAAATGTAGAAAATAACAATAATGAAGAAGAAATAAAAGCTAAAGGCGAAAAAAAGCCTCATTTCAATAAAGAATTAAATGAAAAAGACGGAAGAAAAAAATTCTTTAAGAAAAAAGTTTGCTACTTCTGCAAAAACAATATTGATGTATTAGATTACAAAGATATTAAATTATTAAAAAGATATGTTAAAGACAGCGGTAAAATCATACCTAAACGTTTAAACGGTACTTGCTCTAAGCATCAAAGATTAGTTACTAAAGCTATTAAAAGAGCTAGAAATATAGCACTTTTACCTTATGAAACTAGATATTAATTTTTAAATAAGTAAAATATTTACAGCCGTTATAATATCAATTATAACGGCTTTTTTATAATAAAAGCACATTTTCTTCAATAAAAAACACAAATCAATATTTGTACGATTTCAACATATTAAATATAATTATAAAAATATATCAGCCGTACTAATAAAATTAATAAAATGCTAATTGACAGATAAAAAAATAAATATAAAATCTTCAGCTAATTAATTTTAAAAATCGGAGATTATAAAAATGCCTTTTGCTATATTTATGTTAACTTTTTCTGCATTTGGTATTGGTACAAGTGAATACGTTATAATGGGATTATTGTCTGAAGTTGCTAAAGATTTAAATGTGAATATACCTCAAGCGGGTGCATTAGTATCAATGTATGCTATGGGGGTTGTTGTAGGGGCACCTGTACTTGCTATACTTACAATGAGGCTTTCAAGAAAAATAACTTTAATTTTCTTAATGATTATGTTTATAGCTGGAAATATTTTATGTGCTATAGCTCCAAATTATCATTTTTTAATGGCGGCAAGGCTTTTTAGCTGCCTTATGTCATGGTACTTTTTTTGGAATAGCATCGGTTGTAGCCGCTGGCATGGTAGGAGAAAATAAAAGATCTCAAGCAATTGCAGTAGTATTTATGGGAGTAAGTTTGGCAAATATATTGGGTGTTCCTATAGGCACTCATATAGGAGAACAATTCGGATGGAGAGCTACATTCTATCTTGTAAGTGCTATAGGAGTACTTGCAGTATTAGCATTGTTAATATCGATTCCATCAAATTTACCTATGCCTAGCGGAGATGCTATAGGAGAGTTTAAAATATTGAGACATAGAAGAGTATTCATACCTCTATTTATCTGTATTAACATCAGCAAGTTTATTTACAATATTTACTTATATAGATCCTATACTTCAAAAAGTTACAATGGTTAATAAAGAAACTGTTATAAAAATATTATTTTATATAGGAGCAGGACTTACAATAGGTACTTTTATAGGCGGAAAACTTGGAGATAAAAGTTTAATAAAATCCTTAATATCAATAATGATACTTATGATTATAATACAAATAATAATGCTATATGTTAATACAAAACTAATACCTATGATTGCTGATTTAATTGCTTGGAGTATAGCTGGATTTGCAATATGCCCTATACTTCAGTCATTGGTTGTAGAACAGGCTAAAGGAGCTACTAATTTAGCATCTACTTTTAATCAAAGTTCATTTAATTTAGGAAATGCTATAGGTGCTAAATACGGCGGAATACTGCTGTCATTTGGAGTTCAATATAAGCATTTACCTATATACGCTGCTATAATAATGATTATAGCAATATCTCTTACATTATATTTCAGACATTATATAAAACATAGAGTGAATAATAATTAAAAAATATTTATATATC